>NZ_JBVVQX010000029.1:0-45815 GCF_055811675.1 Mesorhizobium sp. WSM4808 | reverse complement strand
TTGGTACACGCGGCCGATTAAAACGGCTGCTGCGTTTAAACGTAATTTTCACGCGCTTGCGCCTGTTGGGGTATCCTTTTTTCCACCCTTTTGCTTTTTTTTCTCCACACCGGGGGGGCCGCTACACCGCGCCCGCTTGCATGTTTAGAGCCCGGAGCTTATCTCGTGAGCTTCGGTGAAACGCGCCGCCTGACCTCAGGGCCATCAAGCGTTACCAAGCGGAGAATCAGGCATGGCTTCGGCTGCTGAACAATTAGCCTCGAATCTGAATTTCTCGGCGTTCGCCAAGGCGGAGGATTTGAAGAAGCGCATCTGGTTCACGATCGGCGCGCTGCTCGTCTATCGCCTCGGCACCTACATCCCGCTTCCCGGTATCAATCCCGACGCCTTCGCCCAGGCCTTCTCTTCGCAGAGCAAGGGCGTGCTTGGCATGTTCAACATGTTCGCCGGCGGCGCCGTGCAGCGCATGGCGATCTTTGCGCTCGGCATCATGCCTTACATCTCCGCCTCCATCATCATGCAGCTGATGACTTCGGTCATCCCGTCGCTGGAAGCGCTGAAGAAGGAAGGCGAACAGGGCCGCAAGGTCATCAACCAATACACGCGCTACGGCACGGTGCTGCTTGCGCTGGTTCAGGCCTATGGCATTTCTGTCGGTCTGGAAGGCGGCAACGGCATCGTCAGCGATCCCGGCATGTTCTTCCGCATCTCGACCGTCGTCACGCTGGTCGGCGGCACCATGTTCCTGATGTGGCTGGGCGAGCAGATCACCGCGCGCGGCATCGGCAACGGCATTTCGCTGATCATCTTCTCCGGCATCGTCGCCGGCCTGCCGCACGCCATCTCCGGCACGCTGGAGCTTGGCCGCACCGGCGCGCTGTCGACCGGCCTGATCCTGGCGATCATCGTGCTGGCCGTCGTCGTCATCGCGCTCATCGTGTTCTTCGAGCGCGCCCAGCGCCGCTTGCTGATCCAGTACCCGAAGCGCCAGGTCGGCAACCGCATGTTCCAGGGCGATACCTCGCATCTGCCGCTGAAGCTCAACACGTCGGGTGTCATTCCGCCGATCTTCGCGTCGTCGCTGCTGTTGCTGCCGGCCACCGTCGCGGGCTTCTCGCAGACGGCCAACATGCCGGCCTGGGCCAGCACCATCCTGGCCGCGCTCGGCCATGGCCAGCCGCTCTACATGGCATTCTATGCGGCGATGATCGCGTTCTTCGCCTTCTTCTACACTGCGATTGTCTTCAACCCGAAGGACACCGCCGACCAGCTCAAGAAGCATTCAGGCTTCATCCCGGGTTATCGACCGGGCGAGCGCACCGCCGATTACATCGATTACGTTCTCACCCGCATCACCGTCGTCGGCGCCATCTATCTGGTGCTGGTGTGCCTGTTGCCGGAGTTCCTGATCTCGGCGACTGGCGTACCATTCTACCTTGGTGGCACATCGCTTCTGATCGTGGTCAGTGTCACGCTCGATACGGTTGCGCAGATTCAGGGGCACCTGATTGCGCACCAGTATGAAGGCCTGATCAAGAAGTCGAAGCTGCGCGGGGGGAAGAAAGCCAGATGAGGTTGATATTGCTTGGGCCGCCAGGAGCGGGCAAGGGGACGCAAGCACAAAGACTGGTAGAAAAACACGGCATACCCCAGCTCTCGACGGGCGACATGCTGCGTGCTGCCGTCCAGGCAGGCACCGAAGTCGGCAAGCGCGCCAAGGCGGTGATGGATGCCGGTGAACTGGTGTCCGACGCGATCGTCAACGCGATCGTCGCCGAGCGTATCGATCAGCCCGACTGCGCCAAGGGGTTCATCCTCGACGGCTATCCGCGGACCCTGGTGCAGGCGGATGCGGTCGAGCAGATGCTGTCGGATCGCTCCCAGGGCCTCGACGCCGTCATTGAGCTCGTGGTCGACGACAAGGCCCTGGTTGGCCGGATCGTCAAGCGCGCCGACGAGGCGCAGGCCGCCGGCCTTCCCGTTCGCAAGGACGACAACCCGACCGTGTTCGAAGAGCGCCTGAGGGAATACTACAAGAAGACGTCGCCGCTGATTGGCTACTACTATGCCAAGGGCAAGCTCCGCAGTGTCGACGGCATGGCCGATATCGACGCCGTGACGGAACAGATCGAAGCGGTGCTCAAGGACGCAGTGCGGGGAAATTAACGATTGCACTTGACGGAGGCGGTTCGCTGCGGTATGGCGGCCCGTCTTCCTATCAGGCATGAGCTTTGCTTGTCCGCAAGGGCAAGGCAGCCGCATTGAACTGGAAACTCCCGCATGGGCCGGCCTCCACCGGACGCGGGGCAACTTAAGACAGCGCCGTGCCCGCCTCGTTTTTGAGGATTGGCCGGCCCACATGGAGAAGGGAAGAACATGGCTCGTATAGCCGGCGTCAACATTCCGACCAACAAGCGCGTTGTCATTGCGCTTCAATACATTCACGGCATTGGCAAGCGGTTCGCCCAGGAGATCGTCGACAAGGTCGGCATCCCGGCCGAGCGCCGCGTCAACCAGCTGACCGACGCGGAAGTGCTGCAGATCCGCGAAACCATCGACCGCGATTACCAGGTTGAAGGCGACCTGCGCCGCGAAGTCTCGATGAACATCAAGCGGCTCATGGACCTCGGCTGCTACCGCGGCCTGCGTCACCGCCGCTCGCTGCCGGTCCGCGGCCAGCGCACGCATACCAATGCGCGCACCCGCAAGGGCCCGGCCAAGTCGATCGCCGGCAAGAAGAAGTAATTTTTTAGGGGAATAAGGGAGTAGGGGAGTAAGGCAGTAGGGAATGCCCGCCAGTCGGGTCGCACTTTTCCCTACTCCCTTACTGCCCTATTCCCCTACTCCCTTACGAAGGTGGAGCCGCTGGCATTACGGCGGTGTAGAGATCAACTGAAAGGACTATCATGGCCAAGGAAGCCGCTCGTGTTCGCCGTCGCGAACGCAAGAACATCTCGTCGGGCGTTGCCCACGTCAATTCGACCTTCAACAACACGATGATCACCATCACCGACGCGCAGGGCAATTCGATTGCCTGGTCGTCGGCCGGTGCCCAGGGCTTCAAGGGTTCGCGCAAGTCGACCCCGTTCGCTGCCCAGATGGCTGCCGAGGATGTTGCCAAGAAGGCCCAGGAACACGGCATGCGCATGCTCGAAGTCGAGGTCTGCGGACCCGGCTCCGGTCGTGAATCGGCACTGCGCGCCCTGCAGGCGGCCGGCTTCACCATCACCTCGATCCGTGATGTGACGCCGATCCCGCACAATGGCTGCCGCCCGCGCAAGAAGCGTCGCGTCTAAGCATTTACCGAACGCCGCGCGAGCGCCTTTGGGCGCTCCTCCGCGGCATTCCAGGTCGCCCGCCACGATTGGATGGTGGCGGGTCAACGGAAGGAAAGCATCATGATCCAGAAAAATTGGCAGGAACTGATCAAGCCGAACAAGATCGAGTTCTCGTCGAAGAAGAAGACGCTGACCACGCTGGTCGCCGAGCCTCTCGAGCGTGGCTTTGGCCTGACGCTGGGCAACGCGCTGCGCCGCGTGCTTCTGTCTTCGCTGCGCGGTGCGGCTGTTACCGCCGTGCAGATCGACGGCGTTCTGCATGAATTCTCGTCCATCGCCGGCGTGCGCGAGGACGTGACCGACATCGTCTTGAATATCAAGGAAATCGCCATCCGCATGGAAGGCGATGGTCCCAAGCGCATGGTCGTTCGCAAGCAGGGACCGGGTGCTGTTCTTGCCGGCGACATCCAGACGGTTGGCGACGTCGAGATCCTCAACCCCGACCACGTCATCTGCACGCTGGACGAAGGCGCTGAAATCCGCATGGAATTCACCGTCGACACCGGCAAGGGTTACGTGCCGGCCGACCGCAACCGCGCCGAAGACGCGCCGATCGGCTTGATCCCGGTCGACAGCCTTTATTCGCCGGTCAAGAAGGTCTCCTACAAGGTCGAGAACACCCGCGAGGGCCAGGTTCTCGACTATGACAAGCTGACCATGACGATCGACACCGACGGTTCGATCACCGGCGAGGACGCGGTGGCTTTCGCCGCCCGCATCCTGCAGGACCAGCTCGGCCTGTTCGTCAACTTCGACGAGCCGCAGAAGGAAGTCGCCGCCGAGGCCGTCACCGAGCTCGCCTTCAACCCGGCGCTGCTCAAGAAGGTCGACGAACTCGAGCTTTCGGTGCGTTCGGCCAACTGCCTGAAGAACGACAACATCGTCTATATCGGCGACCTGATCCAGAAGACCGAAGCCGAGATGCTGCGCACCCCGAACTTCGGCCGCAAGTCGCTGAACGAGATCAAGGAAGTCCTGGCGGCGATGGGCCTGCACCTCGGCATGGAAGTGCCGGACTGGCCGCCGGAAAACATCGAAGACCTCGCTAAGCGTTACGAAGACCAATATTGAGCATGAATTCCAAGGATGGGCGGCGTGGGCCGCTCGATCCGACGGTCATGCGGAAAACCATCAGAGGCCACGGCCTCTTGAACAACTGAAGAAGGAAAAGAGCCATGCGCCACGGTTTCAAAGGCCGTCGCTTCGCACGAAGCATTAGCCATCGCAAGTCGATGTTCGCCAACCTCGCCGTGTCGCTGCTCGAGCACGAGCAGATCGTCACGACCTTGCCGAAGGCGAAGGACCTGCGTCCGATCGTCGAGAAGCTGGTGACGCTCGGCAAGCGCGGCGACCTGCATGCCCGCCGCCAGGTCATTGCCCAGATCGGCAATGAAGGCGTCGTCAAGCGTCTGTTCGACACCATCGCGCCGCGCTACGCCAACCGCAATGGCGGCTATCTGCGCATCATGAAGGCGGGCTTCCGTCACGGTGACAACGCCGCCATGGCCGTCATCGAGTTCGTCGATCGCGACGTTTCGGCCAAAGGCGCCGGCGACCGCGCTCGCATCGAAGCCGAAAGCGCTGACGCGGACGCCGCAGCCGCATAAGGCTCGGTTTTCCCAAATGAGTTCAAAGGGGCCTGCGGGCCCCTTTTTTGTTTGCCGATGTTTGCTGTCCATCGGCCAGCGCCAGGTACTGGCTTCCGCTCAACAGCTTCCAATCGAATGCACCCGGTACCTCTTCAGTCTTCGGGTAAGGATATGAATAGATACTGTCGAGGACGGCTCGAGAATCGATTTTCGCCAGCGCTTGCGACGGGGAGGAGGCCTTCAAATAGGTTTCGGCATCTTGGTTGCCGATGAAGTCGGCAGCCACATGAAAATTTATCTGAATCGGTCCGGCGCAGATGTTCATCCCGATGTCATGGCCGGATGCCGCGTAGAAAACCTTGGCCTGATCTGGAGTCCAAAGGCCGGCACCCAGGAACTCTGATGGCTTTGTCTTTCCGCTGAACCCGTCCAGGGAGAGTGCAAAGCGAGTGGTGAGAGCCTCCAAATCGCCTTTGAGGTAACTGGCCTGCTCAATTTGAAACCAGTTCATCTGGCGAGGCGGCGTGATATCAAAGGAAATTTCGAGCTTTCCGAACGTCCAGTAGTCTGGATCGACATGCTCAGGCATGCCGAGCACTTCGACAATCTCGGCCATTGTCATGTCGGGGGAGATCGGCCCCAAGCTACCGGTCTTCAAAAAGTCACGGAAAGACAGGAGTTGTTTTTTCATCAGGGCCACGAGGTTTTCGGTTTCAAGGTCAGCTGTAGCTGTTTTGCTGCCCAAAATAGTCGGATTTCAGCGGCTTAGCCTTTCATTTTGCACAATCGTCGGGACAATGCCCCCGAACTTGCCTTGGAGGATTCGCGAATGCGCGCCAGAAGACTGCCCCTTGTTCTGCTTTTCGCCATCATGGCGTTTGCGGCCGCACCGGTGGTCAGGCAGGCATTGGCCGAGGAGACGAAGACCGATCCCGGCCTGTCCGATGTGCTGACCGACCTGCTGCATGGCGTGGAAGGCGAAAACGCCACGGCTGGTCCCGACAAGCGCGTACCCTTCGGCCGCGAGGAGGTGCAATTGTCGTTTGCGCCGCTGGTCAAGCAGACAGCCCCGGCCGTGGTCAACGTCTATGCCTCGCAGACGGCCAAGGTCACGTCGCCTTTCGACGGCGATCCGTTCTTCGAGGAATTCTTCGGTCGCTCGCAGCCGCGTGCACAGTCTTCGCTCGGCTCCGGCGTGCTGGTCGATCCGACCGGCGTCGTGGTCACCAATTACCACGTCATCAAGGATGCCGACCGGGTCAAGGTGGCGACCGCTGATGGGCGTGAGTTCGACAGCAAGGTGCTGCTCAAGGACGAGACACTCGACCTCGCCGTGCTCAAGATCACCTCGGACAAGCCGTTTCCGGTTATCGCCATCGGCGATTCCGACGCGCTTGAGGTCGGCGACCTGTTGCTGGCCATCGGCAACCCCTTCGGCGTCGGCCAGACCACCACCAGCGGCATCGTCTCGGCACTGGCCCGCAGCCATATCGGCGTCTCCGATTCCAGCTTCTTCATCCAGACCGACGCCGCCATCAATCCTGGCAATTCCGGCGGCGCGCTGATCAACATGGGCGGCCAGCTGGTCGGCATCAACACCGCCATCTACAGCCGCAGCGGCGGTTCGATCGGCATCGGCTTCGCCATTCCCTCGAATATGGTCCGCGCTTTTGCCGACGCGGCCAAGGCCGGGCTCGACTTCTTCGAGCGGCCCTATATCGGCGCCGAGTTCGAAGCGGTGACGCCGCAGATCGCCGAATCGCTCGGCATGGAAAAGCCGACCGGTGCGCTGGTCTCGTCGGTCGAGGCGACAGGACCCGCCGGCAAGGCAGGACTCAAGCCCGGCGACGTGGTGCTGCAGCTCAACGGCAAGCCGGTCGAGAGCATCGAAGCGTTGGACTACCGGATGGCGACGCTGTCGATCGGCACCACCGCGAATTTCGCGGTTTTGACCAAGGGCCAGCAGGCGGCGATGGATATCGCGCTGGAACGCGCTCCGGAAGGCATGAAGGCTGCCGAGGTGACGCTGCATGGCCGCAGCCCGTTCTCGGGCGCCAAGGTCGCGGAGCTGTCGCCCCGGCTCGCGCAGCGGCTTGGCCTGCGCACGGACATCAAGGGCGTCACCGTGGTCGACATCAACCGCGATTCACCGGCCGCCGATTTCGGCTTCCAGCCGGGCGACATCGTGCGCGAGGTGAACGGCACCACCATCGATACCGCGGCGACCCTGGAGTTGGCGTCCAGGACGGATACGCGCTGGTGGCGCTTTACCGTCGAGCGTGGCGGGCAGATAATGCGTCAGGTGTTGCGTTATTAGGGCTGGGTTCCGTGCATTCGGGCTCATGCTCCAACGAAAAAGAAGTGCATGGCCGATCTGTTCAGCGTCGATGAACCGGAAAAGACCCCGCCTGGGCGGCCGCTGGCCGACAGGCTGCGGCCGAGAAACCTTGGCGAGGTCGTCGGCCAGGAGCATCTGACCGGCCCTGACGGCGCGCTGACCCGGTTGATCGGTTCCGGCTCGCTCGGCTCGATGATCTTCTGGGGGCCGCCCGGCACCGGCAAGACCACCGTGGCGCGCCTGCTTGCCGGCGAAACCAGCCTGGCCTTCGAGCAGATATCGGCTGTCTTTTCCGGCGTCGCCGACCTGAAAAAGGTGTTCGAAGCGGCCAAATTGCGCCGCACCAATGGCCGCCAGACCTTGCTGTTCGTCGACGAGATCCATCGCTTCAACCGTGCCCAGCAAGACAGCTTTCTCCCGGTCATGGAGGACGGGACAGTCGTGCTGGTTGGCGCCACGACCGAAAACCCGTCCTTCGAACTGAATGCCGCTTTGTTGTCACGCGCGCGCGTTCTGGTCTTCCATTCGCTTGGCGAGGAGAGCATCTCCAAGCTGATGGTGCGGGCGGAGGAGACCGAGGGCAGGGCGCTGCCGCTCGACGACGAGGCGCGGACCATGCTCATCCGCATGAGCGATGGCGACGGCCGGGCCTCGCTGACGCTCGCGGAAGAAGTCTGGCGGGCAGCCAAACCCGGCGAGGTCTTCGATCCCCAGGGACTGCAGCGCATCGTCCAGCGCCGCGCGCCGATCTACGACAAGGGCCAGGACGGCCATTACAATCTGATCTCGGCGCTGCACAAATCGGTACGCGGTTCAGACCCTGACGCGGCTCTCTACTATCTCGCACGCATGTTCGATGCCGGCGAGGATCCGCTCTATCTAGGCCGCCGGCTGGTGCGCATGGCGATGGAAGACATCGGCCTTGCCGACCCGCAGGCGCTTGTCGTCGCCAATGCCGCCAAGGATGCCTATGATTATCTTGGCTCGCCCGAGGGCGAGTTGGCGTTTGCCGAGGCCACCGTCTATCTCGCCACCGCGCCCAAATCCAACGCCGTCTACAATGCTTTCAAGGCTGCCACGCGGGCCGCGAAGGAACACGGCTCGCTGCTGCCGCCCAAGCACATCCTCAACGCACCGACAAAGCTGATGAAAGAGGAGGATTACGGCGCCGGCTATCGTTACGACCATGACGAGCCGGATGCCTTTTCGGGGCAGGATTATTTTCCCGAGAAGATGGGCCGCCAGACCTTCTATGATCCGCCCGAGCGCGGCTTCGAGCGCGACATCAGGAAGCGGCTCGACTATTGGGCGAAGCTGCGCAAGGAGCGGGAGTAGCAGGCTTGCGTGAGGCCGTTGACCAGATCCACCAGGCAGCCAGCCGGCCACGATAGCAGGGCCGTTGTGTGGTAACCCAAAAAACCTTATCAAGGCGCACGACCGGGCGGTGGTCGTTGCCGTGATTTGGGCACTTCATTCGCAACAGGATCGCGCTCCGCGCGTGGAAAAATGACAAAAACCCTTCGCAAGTCCCTTCGCAAATTCGCCATTGCCATCCCGCTTCTCGCCCTTGGCTTCTATTTCATTCCCATCCTGACGACGATCTTCATCATCTGCGGCCTGATCGACGTGCTGCGCAACGACCGCAAGGATCTGTCGCTGCTCTCAGGCTATTTTCTCGGCAACGGCCTGTTCACCTGGCTGCTTTCGCCGTTCAATCTGCTGGTCGACCTCTTGTGCTACAGAAATCCAGGTGTCTGGAAGCTGGAGCAGTTTCCCGCCGACTATCAGCGCGAGGTCAACGAGGTCCTGGACATCTTCAAGGCGCGCAAGGATGAGATCATTGCCGATATCGACGCCAATTTCGGCGCCGGCCGGCGCGGCATGTATGTCTACCAGTGGTACGGCAAGCACAGGATCGACAACGTCGCCGAGTTCAACAAGGATTTCAAATACATCAAGACCATAGCCGTTTCCGTCTTCAGCAAGCGCGAATCGACCTCCTGGCATTTCGGCCCGCTGCGGCTCAGCCTGCGCATTCTCTACAATCTGATCCCGGTTAAGTCGGAGATTTTCGTCGAGTGCGGCAACGTCAAGAATTATTGGTACGACAATCCGCTGTTCATCTTCGACGACACGCTGCTGCATCGCTCGGTCAACGAGTATGACGGACGCCGCTACTGCGTGTTCATGGACATCATCCGGCCGTCTCCGGTTCCCAGACTGATCGCGGGCATGCTCTCAATCGTCTCGGTCAGCGTCGAGCGCATCAATTCCATGTTCTACAAGAACTGGAAGATGATCGGTTCGACCAAGCCGAAGAATGCCGAGACGACCTGAGCAGGCAATCGCTCAATGCAGCTGGCGGCATCGGCTGAATTTGAATAGCCCGGGGAAGTACCGAAGATGTTCAATCTGCTTCTCGTCGTCGTCGGTGGCGGCATCGGCGCCGGAATTCGTCACCTTGCCAACATCGGCGCGCTGCGTTTTGTCGGCCCCAGCTATCCCTGGGGCACGATGGCCATCAACATCATTGGCTCCTTCGCCATGGGGCTGTTCATCGCCTCCATGATGCGCCGTGGCGGATCGAACGAGGTCAGGCTGTTCGTTGCTACCGGCATTCTCGGCGGCTTCACCACCTTCTCCGCCTTTTCGCTCGATTTCGCGACGCTGTGGGAGCGGGGAGCCACGCTGCCTGCGCTGGGTTATGCCCTTGCCAGCGTCATTGGCGCCATTATCGCCCTGTTTCTGGGACTTTGGCTCGCAAGAAGCCTGCCTTAGTGCTATTGCCGCGCCAAGAACAGGCCGAGCTTCGCTCGGGAAACGGATAAGCGACAAAAAACATGGCAGGCGTTGAACAGATCACGGTGGAGGCCGGCGAGGCGGGCATGCGGCTCGACCGCTGGTTCAAGACCCATTTCCCGGGCCTTGGTTTCGGCCATTTGCAGAAGCTTCTGCGCTCCGGCCAGATCCGTGTCGATGGCGGTCGGGTCAAGGCCGACACCCGTGTCGAGCCCGGCCAGATGGTTCGCGTCCCACCGCTCGAGGTCGACAAGAAGGGCGAGAGTGCGCTGACCGGCCACTCGATCCGCAACCAGGGTGATGCCGATGTCCTGTCGAAAATGCTGATCCATGAAGATCCCAAGGTTTTCGTCTTCAACAAGCCGGCGGGCCTTGCGGTGCAGGGCGGCTCGGGCGTCACCCGCAATGTCGACGACATGCTGGAGGCCTGGCGCAGCCAGAAGGGCGAGAAGCCCAGACTGGTTCACAGGCTCGACCGCGACACTTCGGGTGTTCTGGTCGTCGCCCGCACCCGGCTGGCCGCCATGAAGCTCTCGGAAGCGTTTCGCGCCCGCGAGACCAAGAAGACCTATTGGGCGCTGGTCAAGGGCGTGCCGCCCAAGCGCGAGGACAAGATCTCAACCTGGCTGATCAAGGAGCCGACGCCGGACGGTGACCGCGTGCGGGTCGCTGCGCATGGCGAAAAGGGCGCCGATCACGCCGTCTCCTACTACCGCATCATCGAGCAGGCTGCGCAGACGATGACCTGGCTTGAAATGGAGCCCTATACGGGCCGCACCCACCAGCTTCGTGTCCACGCCGCCTACATCGGCTGCCCGATCCTGGGCGATCCGAAATATTTCGAGGCCGACACCAACTGGGACTTTCCAGGGGGCATTCAAAACCGCCTGCATCTGCACGCCCGCCGCATCATCATTCCGCATCCCGACAAGGGCGTCATCGATGTCACCGCGCCAATGCCGCCGCACATGCGCCAGAGCTGGAACCTGATCGGCTTCGACGACGCCAGCGCGGAGGACTGATCGTGAGCGGCGCCAGTGACGCGCTCGACCGGCGCGACACGGTCGACATGGCCGCCGCCGCCATCATGGTCGGGCTGACCTTTTCCTGGGGGTTGAATTACGTCGCCGCCAAGATCTCCTACGCTGGCTATGACCCGGTCTTCCTGTCGATCGCGCGCTCGATCATCGGCGGCCTATGTGTCTTTGCCTGGTGCCGGTGGCGCGGCATCGCGCTTTTCACGCGCGACGGGACCTTGCTCGCCGGCATCGTGGTTGGCGCGCTTTTCGGCATCGAGTTCCTTTGCCTTTATGTCGGCCTGGAGCATACGACCGTTGCCCGCAACACGCTGCTGGTCAACACGATGCCGTTCTGGATGCTGCTCGGCGGCCATTTCCTGCTCGGTGAGCAGATCACATTGAGGAAATTCCTTGGCCTGCTGCTGGCCTTTGCCGGCCTTGTCGCGGTGTTTTCCGACAAGCTTGGCGGCGGCGGAGACATGCTGTTCGGCGATCTGCTGAGCCTTGGCTCCGGATTCTTTTGGGCTTTGACCAACATCCTCATCAAGCGCTCGAAGCTGGTCGAGGCGAGCGCCGAGAAGCTTCTGCTTTACCAGCTCGCCGGGGCAGCGATCGTCGGGGTCTTGGTGCTGCCTCTCGCCGGCCCGCCCGTTCGCGACCCAACCGTGCTGCCGACCTTGGCGCTGCTCTTCCAGGCTGTCTACATCGTCGCCTTCACCTATGTGCTGTGGTTCTGGCTGTTGCGGCGCTATCCGGCGTCAGGCCTGTCCAGTTTCACTTTCCTGTCGCCGGTTTTCGGCGTGCTGTGCGGCGCCATGTTCTTGAATGAGCCGCTGACCATGCGCATTTTCCTGGCACTTGGCCTGATTGCCGCCGGCCTGATCATCGTCAACCGGCCGGTGCGCAAGCTGACGCCGGTGTAAGAGAGACCTTCTATGCGTGATATCCTGAACGACCTTGAAGCCGGCAAATATCTTTCCGACCCGGATCCTGTGCGCCGCGCCCAGATCCAGATGAAGACGCCTCTGCCGAAACGCTTCTACAAGACCGTCTCGGTCGCGCCGGTGGAGGAGGGGTTTGCCGTGTATCTCGACGGCAAGCCGGTGCGCACGCCCGGCAAGGCGCTGCTGGCGGTGCCTACCGAAGCGGCAGCCGCGCTCGTCGCCGACGAGTTCGCCGCCCAAAGCGAGACCATCAATCCGGTGACGATGCCGGTGATGCGCCTCGTCAACACCGCCATCGACGGCGTCGCCAGCGACCCGCAGGCGGTGCTGGAGGACATTCTGCGCTTTGCCTCGTCCGATCTGCTCTGTTACCGCGCCGACGCGCCGCAAGGGCTGGTGGAGCGGCAAAACCAGCATTGGGATCCGGTGATCGACTGGGCGAGGGCACTCGGAGCCCGCTTCAATCTGGCCGAGGGCATCATCCATGTCGAGCAGCCGCGTGAGACCATCGCGGTGCTGGGCAGCCATCTTGCCCAGCGAACGGAGCCGCTGCGGCTCGCCGCCATCCATGTGATGACGTCGCTCACAGGTTCGGCGCTGCTGGCGCTGGCTGTCGATTTCGGTGAACTCGATGCCGATTCTGCCTGGGCCGCTGCCCATGTCGACGAGGACTGGCAGATCGAGCATTGGGGGCAGGATGCGGAGGCCGTAGCCCGCCGCGCGGCTCGCAAGCACGACATGATGGCTGCTGTCGGCCTGCTGCAAGCGCTCAAGGGCTAAGGGGTTTTCCCAGCTCGCCCGGTTTCATCCCGCAGTGCACCTAATACCAAAGTCATAATCCCAAAGACGCGCTGCCTTTGGCGGGCGCTTTCTGTCATTTTTCTCGAATGGCTGTCGTTGAGTCCGTGCTCGGAGGAGAGCGCGGACGGTGTCGCGCAGCATCGAGAACGGGTCTCACGGGAGGATAACGAAATGGCAATAACATCGACCGCCGGCGGAGCAAGCCGCGGCATGACGCGGGAGGAGAAGAAAGTCATCTTCGCTTCCTCGCTCGGCACCGTTTTCGAATGGTATGATTTCTATCTCTACGGCTCGCTGGCAGTGTTCATTGGTTCGACCTTTTTCAGTCCAGCCATCCCGGAAGCGACCCGCAATATCTTCGCGCTGCTGGCTTTCGCCGCAGGCTTCCTGGTGCGCCCGTTCGGCGCATTGCTGTTCGGCCGCATCGGCGATCTTGTCGGCCGTAAATATACCTTCCTCGTCACCATGACGATCATGGGCCTGTCGACCTTCCTGGTCGGCTTGCTGCCTGGCTATGCGACCTTGGGCATCGCAGCTCCGGTGATCCTGATCATCCTGCGCATGCTGCAGGGCCTGGCACTGGGTGGCGAATATGGCGGCGCGGCCACTTACGTCGCCGAACATGCGCCGGACAACCGGCGCGGCTACTACACCTCGTGGATCCAGACCACGGCGACGCTCGGCCTGTTCCTGTCGCTGGTTGTGATCCTGATCGTACAGGCTTCATTGAGTAAGGAAAACTATGCTGCCTGGGGTTGGCGTATTCCGTTCATCGTGTCTTTCCTGCTGCTCGGCATCTCGATCTGGATTCGGCTTTCGCTTTCCGAATCTCCGACCTTCCAGCGCATGAAGGATGAGGGCAAGGGCTCCAAGGCGCCGCTGACGGAAGCCTTCGGCCAATGGAAGAACGCCAAGATCGCACTGCTGGCGCTGCTCGGCCTCACCGCCGGTCAGGCCGTGGTCTGGTACAATGGCCAGTTTTACGCGCTGTTCTTCCTGACCAACGTGCTCAAGGTCGACGCGCAGTCGGTCAACATCATGATCGCGATCGCCCTGGCGGTCGGCTCGATCTTCTTCGTCGTCTTCGGCTGGCTCTCCGACAAGATCGGCCGCAAGCCGATCATCATGGCGGGCCTTGCCTTAGCGATTGTATGCACCTTCCCGCTGTTCAAGGCACTGACCTGGGCTGCCAATCCGGCGCTTGCCACAGCCCAGCAGAACACGCGGGCGACGGTGACGGCGGCACCTGGAGATTGCAAGTTCCAGTTCAATCCGGTGGGTACCGCGAAGTTCACGACATCCTGCGATATCGCGACCTCGTTCCTGACCAAGAACTCGGTTCCCTATGACGTCGTGTCGACGGCCGCCGCCGGCACACCCGCATCTGTCAAGATCGGCAACGAGACGGTCGAGTCCTATGACGCCATCGCCGCCGGCGATCAGGCCAAGACCAAGGAAGCCGCCTTCATCAAGGCCGTCAACATGTCGCTGCAGGACGGCGGCTATCCACTGAAGCGCGCGGCAGCCAAGGTTGCGGACCAGAAGCTCGATGCGTTTGTTGCCGCCAACCCGGAACTGAAGCTGGACGCCGCTGCCATCCGTGCCGGTGAGAAGGCGACGGTGCCGATCGACCAGGCAGTCAAGGACAAGCTGCTGACCACCGACGAGGCGGCGGGCGCACCCGAAGTCACCGTCTACAACATTCCGGGTGGTGGCGCGTTCGCGATGTTCGCCGATCCTGCAGCAGTGAACTGGCCAATGACGATCGGCATCCTGTTCATCCTGGTGCTGTTCGTGACCATGGTCTATGGGCCGATCGCGGCGATCCTGGTCGAGATGTTCCCGACCCGCATTCGCTACACCGGCATGTCGTTGCCCTATCACATCGGCAATGGCTGGTTCGGCGGCCTGCTGCCGGCAACCGTGTTCGCGCTCAGCGCCTACAAGGGCGACATCTACTATGGCCTTTGGTATCCGGTGGTGATCGCGGCGATAACGCTGGTCATCGGCATGATCTTCGTCAAGGATACGCTCGGCACCGATCTGCACGCCAAGGAGTAGGCAGGCCCGGTGTTCAAAAGAAAGCCCGGCGCGAGCAATCGCGCCGGGCTTTCTCTTTTCAGGTCAATTCGTTGGCGAGGGCTGCTGCCCTTTGTGTCAGCTCTTGCGGCCCCGGGTCTCATCCTCGATGGCTGCCTCATGGTACCAGCCGTCGCCGAAGTCTGCGCGGGCACCACGCAGCGAGGCAAGCTCTGCCGCAAACTTAGCCTTGCCGCTCAAATTTGAGGCAGTGGCGCGCGCTGCCGCCGGGAACATCAAAATCTCGGCCGACGGTCGTGTGGAAATGATTTCCATTGCCGGGTTCCTTTCTTCTGCCGAACCTTTTCGATTCAACTTGATCCGAAGATAAGGTCTGCAATCAAGTTAGGCAATATGCCTATGAAAAGATCAGCAATTGCATACTATTTGTGCAAAGAACGACTGTGATTGATCGGAACGCATCGCTTAGGCGGATCACCGATTTCGAGTGGGTACCGGGTCAATTTTGCCGCACCCTTCACACCAAGAATGGCACACGAATTGCATTTTAAGAATGCGGCAGGCCGGCTGCTGACGGCAGACGCATGTCGACGCCGTTCAGTGTTCGGTGATCAAGCAACGAGAGGCTAGAATGACGAAATACAAGCTCGAGTATATCTGGCTCGATGGATATACCCCGGTCCCCAACCTTCGCGGCAAGACGCAGATCAAGGAATTCGCCGAATTCCCTGATCTCGAGCAGTTGCCGCTGTGGGGCTTCGATGGTTCCTCGACCCAGCAGGCCGAAGGGCACAGCTCTGATTGCGTGCTGAAGCCGGTTGCGGTCTATCCGGATCCCGCCCGCACCAACGGCGTGCTGGTCATGTGCGAAGTCATGATGCCCGATGGCGTCACGCCGCATGCCTCCAACAAGCGCGCCACCATCCTCGATGACGAGGGCGCCTGGTTCGGCTTCGAGCAGGAATATTTCTTCTACAAGGACGGCCGGCCGCTCGGCTTCCCCGAGAGCGGCTATCCCGCACCCCAGGGTCCGTACTACACCGGCGTCGGCTATTCCAATGTCGGCTCCGTCGCGCGCCAGATCGTCGAGGAGCATCTCGACCTCTGCCTCGCCGCCGGCATCAACCACGAAGGCATCAACGCCGAAGTGGCCAAGGGCCAGTGGGAATTCCAGATTTTCGGCAAGGGCTCCAAGAAAGCCGCCGACCAGATGTGGATGGCCCGCTATTTGATGCAGCGCCTGACCGAGAAGTACGGCATCGACATTGAATACCATTGCAAGCCGCTCGGCGACACCGACTGGAACGGCTCGGGCATGCACGCCAATTTCTCGACCGCCTATATGCGCGAAGTCGGCGGCAAGGCCTATTTCGAAGCGCTGATGGCTGCCTTCGACAAGAACCTGATGGATCACATCGCCGTCTACGGCCCGGACAACGACAAGCGTTTGACCGGCAAGCACGAGACCGCGCCGTGGAACCGGTTCAGCTATGGCATTGCCGACCGTGGCGCCTCGATCCGCGTGCCGCATTCCTTCATCAAGAGCGACTACAAGGGTTATCTGGAAGACCGCCGTCCGAACTCGCAGGGCGACCCCTACCAGATCGCCTCGCAGATCCTGAAGACGATCGCCTCGGTTCCGGCAAGCGCTCAGGTTTCGGCCGCCGCGTAAGCGTTTCGGGCTGCATGACAAGATGACCCCGGCGTTTCGCGCCGGGGTTCTTTTTTGGCCGTTACCCGGCTGACGGCATTCCTGGTAAAACATACCCAGAAAAAGTCAGGGAATTCACGCGGTCGCAAATCGCCCGGAAGTTCTGGCCGCAGCCATGTGAGCCTCCGGCGATCACTCCCTATAAAGCCCGGAAAAGCGCCTTTTCCAGCCCTTATCTGGGGCAATGGACCTTCCATAAGCATCTGTTCATACAGCAGAATCGGTCATTCGCGGCCCGGCTTGCAGCGTTGACAGATCACGCTACGGCATGCGTATTCGCAGGCCTTGGGGTTACGTCACGCAATGCTGTTCGGACGGGCGGGGTTTTCTGAACGGCGGCATTGGCGTGGGCGCCGGACGAGCGGTCACTGTAGCCTGAGACAGTGCTCCGCTCGCTCCTGGCTCCAACGTTGGCGACCGACCGGCCGCCTTGATCTTCACTGGACATCGCCGAGTAGTGATTGAAGTCACCGGACCGACGCTCAAGCCGGCCGCTCCTATGGACCAGTAGGTCCAAGAATCCGGCCATCGTATGATCGTCGAAGACGAAAGGCGGATCCGGCTGTCCATGCGCGGCTGCCGCGCAGGCGAGACATGCCGATCGGCTGGCAATTCCTATTGGAGCGCAGCAAAAAGCCCTTGAAAGAGGGAAGTCTTTCAAGGGCTTGGTTATTATGGAGTATCTTAGTCTGAGATTGAAGCCTCAGACGGAGTAGTACATGTCGTATTCGACCGGATGCGGGGTCATTTCGAAGCGCATCACTTCGGCCATTTTCAACTCGATGTAGCTGTCGATCTGGTCGTCGTCGAAGACGCCGCCAGCCTTCAGGAAGCCGCGGTCCTTGTCGAGGCTTTGCAGGGCTTCGCGCAGCGAGCCGCAGACGGTCGGGATCTTCTTCAGTTCCTTCGGCGGCAGGTCGTAGAGATCCTTGTCCATCGGCTGGCCGGGATGGATCTTGTTCTTGATACCGTCGAGGCCGGCCATCAGCAGCGCGGAGAAGGCGAGGTAGGGGTTCGCGCCCGGATCGGGGAAGCGGACCTCGACGCGCTTGGCCTTCGGCGACGAGCCGAACGGGATACGGCAGGACGCCGAGCGGTTGCGCGCCGAATAGGCGAGCAGAACCGGCGCTTCGTAACCCGGCACCAGGCGCTTGTAGGAATTGGTCAGCGGGTTGGTGAAGGCGTTGATCGCCTTGGCATGCTTGATGACGCCGCCGATGAAGAACAGGCAGCTTTCCGACAGACCGGCATATTCATTGCCGGCGAAGGTCGGCTTGCCGTTCTTCCAGATCGACATGTGGACGTGCATGCCCGAGCCGTTGTCGCCGAAGATCGGCTTCGGCATGAAGGTCGCCGTCTTGCCGTAGGCATTGGCGACCTGGTGCACGACATATTTGTAGATCAGCATCTTGTCGGCGTTACGTACCAGTGCGTCGAACTTGATGCCGAGTTCGTGCTGGGCCGCCGCCACCTCATGGTGGTGCTTTTCGACCCGCACGCCCATCTCGGCGAGCACGGTCAGCATTTCCGAGCGCATGTCCTGCGCGCTGTCGATCGGCGGCACCGGGAAGTAGCCGCCCTTGACGCGCGGACGGTGGCCGAGATTGCCGGTCTCGTAGTCGGTGTCGTCGTTCGACGGCAGTTCCGTGGAGTCGAGCTTGAAACCGGTGTTGTAGGGATCGGCCTTGTACTTCACGTCGTCGAAGACGAAAAATTCGGCTTCCGGGCCGACATAGATGGTGTCGCCGATGCCTTCGGCCTTCATGTAAGCCTCGGCCTTCTTGGCCGTGCCACGCGGATCGCGGTTGTAGGATTCACCCGAAACCGGATCGAGGATGTCGCACAGGATGACCATGGTCGACTGGGCGAAGAACGGATCCATGTGGACCGTTTCCGGGTCGGGCATCAGCACCATATCGGACTCGTTGATGGCCTTCCAGCCGGCAATCGACGAGCCGTCGAACATCACGCCATCGGCGAACATGTCTTCCTCGACCTCGATGACATCCATCGTCACGTGTTGCAGCTTGCCCTTCGGGTCTGTGAAGCGCAGGTCGACGAATTTCACGTCGTTGTCCTTGATCTGCTTCATGATGTCTTTGGCTGTCGTCATGTCGTGTATCCCTGTGTGATGACTTTTTTTGTTGATGACGTTTTCAGGAGGATGGGGCGGTCAGGTCAGACCGCGTCCATGCCCGTTTCGCCGGTGCGTATCCGCACGACTTCCTCGATGTTGGAGACGAAGATCTTGCCGTCACCGATGCGGCCCGTCTGGGCCGCCTTGCGGATGGCCTCGATCGCGCCTTCGACCGCGTCGTCGCCGAGCACGACCTCGATCTTCACCTTGGGCAGGAAATCGACGACATATTCGGCGCCGCGATAGAGTTCCGTATGGCCCTTCTGACGACCGAAGCCTTTTGCTTCGGTGACAGTGATGCCTTGCAGTCCGGCTTCCTGAAGCGCTTCCTTCACTTCGTCCAGCTTGAATGGCTTGATGATCGCTTCGATCTTTTTCATGTAAAAAGTGGCCTCCACTGCCAAAAAAACGGGTTGTGACCCCCCGCTTGCGCCTCCATCAAGCACGAACTGTGCCAATTCAGCGGATTCTAAGCGGTCTCATAAGATTTCAAAGCCGCGCCGCACCGGGATGCAAATTCGCGTCATTCGCTGCACCGGAAGCGGCATGGGCTGCCAAAGCCTACACAGCGCCAGCACCCGCGTCCGCACAAAAATCAGGCATATCGCCTATCCCGCAGGCAATTTTCTGCCCGCGATGCCTTGGTGCCGACGTTATGGCTGCAGATCTCGGCAACTCCCCCTTGTTTGCTTAGGATCGAAATTGGACAATGCTTGATAGCATGCGGATCGGCAATCCATGAGCAACGAACTTCTTTCCCCGGCCGAAATGAGCGAGGCTGATCGGCTGACGATCGCGGCCGGTCCGGCCGATGGAATCAGCCTGATGCGGCGCGCGGGCGAAGCAGTCGCGACCGAGGTGCTCAAGCGCTATCCCTCGGCAAAGCACATCCATGTGCTCTGCGGGCCCGGCAACAATGGCGGCGATGGCTATGTCGTCGCACGCCTCCTGGCCGGCAGCGGCGTCGGCACAACGATCTGGTCATCCGGAGCGCCGAGGCCGGAAAGCGATGCGGCGCTCGCCGCCGCGGAGTCCCTGGTCAAGTCCCGGCCGCTGTCTGATTTCGACGCCGAGTTCGGCTCGATCGTGATCGACGCGCTCTATGGGGCAGGGCTGTCCAAGCCGCTGTCCGGCGATGCCGCGAAAGCTGTCGATACCGTGACAGCCTTGCGCCTGCCTGTGGTCGCGATCGACCTGCCGTCGGGCGTCTCGGGAGCCAGCGGCGAAATATTGAGCAGGGCGTTTCGCGCCGAGGTTACCGTCACCTTCGCGCGGAAAAAGCCCGGCCACTTGCTGCTGCCGGGGCGCGGGCAATGCGGTGAGATCGTGCTCGCCGATATTGGCGTCGGCGACGGCATCATCGCCCAACTCGCCGTCTCGACCTTCGAAAATGTGCCGGACCTGTGGTTGCGGGAACTTCCGGTGCCGGCGGTGGACGCGCATAAATACAAGCGCGGTCATGTCGGCGTCTTTTCCGGCGGTCCCAGTGCTTCCGGCGCGGCGCGGCTGTCGGCGATGGCCGCCGCGAGAAGCGGGGCAGGGGCGGTCACCGTGCTGTCGCCTGGCAATGCCATGCAGGTGAACGCGATACACCTCACCTCGATCATGCTGCGAGAGGCGGGGTCACTCGAGGAGGTGCAGGAATTTCTAACGGCGCGCCATCCCGAGGCGCTGGTGTTTGGACCGGGACTCGGGCCAAAGCCCAAGGTCGGCGATTTCGCCCTGCAACTGATCAAGACCTTGGCGGAGGGTGCACGCGCATCGCAAACTGCAAACCACGGAGGAGCGATCGTGCTTGATGCTGACGCCATTACATCTATGGCCCATCAGCCGCAGGCGCTGTTCGAAGCCGCCCGTCACCTGAACGCGCCAGCGTTGGTGATCACGCCGCACGAGGGTGAATTCGGCCGCTTGTTCCCAGATATCGCCGGGGACAAAACCATGTCGAAATTGGACAAGGCGCGAGCGGCTGCCGCGCGGGCCAACGCAACGATCGTCTACAAGGGCGCCGACACGGTCATAGCTGCGCCTGATGGCAAGGCAGCCATCAATTCCAATGGTGCGCCGTGGCTGGCCACAGCCGGGTCAGGCGACGTGCTGTCGGGCATCATCGCCGGTCTGCTCGCACAAGGCATGCCGCCCTTCGAGGGCACCTGCGCGGCGGTGTGGCTACACGCTGAAGCCGGCAGCCGGTTCGGACCCGGCCTGATCGCCGAGGATCTGCCGCTGGCGCTGCTGCCGGTGTTGCGTGAACTCTTCGACGCGCGCACGGCCGCTCCATGAGCCGTCCCTTTGCTCTTTTGCTTGCCACTTTCTTTATCGCCTTCGTGGCGTCGACGGCGCGTGCCGAAGGTCCTGTGACGATCGTCGACAATCCGGCGGTGCTCGCCGCGCTCGATGCCAGGGGTTTCGGCTTCGCCGACGTGTTCGGGGTCGACGGCGACAACGATCTGAAGACGCTCTACGACGAGGCGCCGGCCTATCACGCCATCGTCGAAACGGTTGCCTCTGATGTTGCGGCATTGCGCGCCGAGATGAAAGCCGGTGGCCGGCCGCTCTACGAGGTCACCGACGGCAATGTCGGCCGCATCATGGACATGCGCTGGCTGAAGACCGATGCCGCGCGCTTCCGGCTGGTCGGCGTCGTCAACCGGCTCGACCGTCGCGACTTCACCGCGCTGCAGGGCGACAAGAGCTGCGGCGAGGTGCGCTTCATCTACCGCCTGGCCTACAGCTTTCGCAAAAACGGCAAGCTGCTGGCGTCGCGTCTACCGTTCAATTTCAATGCCGTCTACAGCGCCGCACCCGATGCCGATGGCGGCTGCGTCGGCGTTGCCGGACGCTGGACGCCGCAGCTTGACGAGAGCGTCGATGCCGGCTGGCTGACCGGCGGGCCGCTGGAGAAGGCAGGGCTGACCCTCAAGCAGCTGGAGCTTAACGCACAGGTGGTGCGCTTTCCCTCCGGCCAGGAAACCGAGTTCGGCGGCCAGGCCGCCTATCTCATGCGGATATTCGGCATCGATGGCGCCGATGTCAGCGACAAGCCGCTGGAGAACACGCCCGACACCGCACGGCTCTCGCAGGACGCGGCGCTGAAAGCACGGCTCGCCGCCTATGTCGGCGCCAACCTGCCGGCGGTCGACGAAGGCGTCTATGAAATCCCCGACGAGTTCCTGGCCAGGAAGATCATCTCGTGGTCGACCTTCGGCAGTGCGCGGCAGGCCAATCATCCGTTTACGCAACAATTCCAACCCAAGGAATTCGCATCGCTCGATTATTCCACGCTGAAATTGGTGCGCACGCCGGAAGCGCTGGTCGAGCGGCTGGACAATGGCGCCTGCCAGGGTTGTCATCAGGCCGGCTCAACCGCCGGCTTCCATTTCATCGGCCTCGACGACAAGACGACATCGCCGTTGAACCGCATCGAGGTCGGCATTTCGCCGTATCTTCATGCCGAGATCCCGCGTCGCCAGGCGTGGCTGCGCGCCACCGCCGAAGGCAAGCCGCCGAACCGCTTCCGGCCGCTCTCCTTTGCGCCGCCGGCGGCCTGGACGGATATCGCGGTCGACTACGCGCCGGCCGAAATGGCTATGCCGTGCCTGATGCCGGAAGATGCGGCTCGCTTCGGTGCCAACTGGCAGTGCGGCAGTGGCACCGTCTGCACGCCGCTGGCCACCGCTTCGGGCGTGCGCACGAAACTGGCGCAGTGCCTGCTGCCCAAGGACAGCGAAAAGATGTTTTCCGGCCACCCCTGCCTGACCGGCTCGATCGCCAGCAACGCGGCGCAGCCTTTCAACGACCGCTACAGCAAATCGGGCCAGTTCGCGGCCTTCGCACCTGACGTTTCGCGCACCGCCTACACCTGCCGTCCGCCGAAGATCGGCGTGCCTGGAGGCATCGCCTATCGCGCCTGCGACGACAAGGACCGTACATTTGCCGCCTTCAAAGCTGGCAAGCCGATACCGAACGAGATCTGCGGGCTGGTTGGCGGCAAGAAATTCGACATCTGCGTGGCCACCAACAATTTCGATCAATGCCTTGGCGGCGCCGTCAATCGCGGCAACCGGCCGGCCTGTTCGGCCGATCATTTCTGCCGCGAGGACTATATGTGCCAGTCGCTGCCGCCAGACACGCCTGGCATCGGCAAGGTCAAAGGCATCGGCTTCTGCTCGCCGACCTATTTCATCTTCCAGATGCGCATCGACAACCACGCGACGCCATGGGGCAACCCTGTCCGCGCCACCATGGGAGCGGGGTTTGGGGCGGCGGAAGAGGAGTGAGCTGCAGCCGCCTCACAGCGGGATGTTGTCGTGCTTCTTCCAGGGGTTCTGCATATCCTTGTTGCGCAGCATGCGCAGTGCGCGGGCAATACGGCGGCGGGTCGAGTGCGGCATGATCACCTCGTCGATATAGCCGCGTTCGGCGGCGACGAAGGGCGACAGGAAGCGGTCCTCGTAAGCCTTTGTATGGGCAGCGATCTTTTCCGCATCACCGATGTCCTTGCGGTAGATGATCTCGACCGCCCCCCTGGCGCCCATCACCGCGATTTGCGCCGTCGGCCAGGCATAGTTCATGTCGCCGCGCAGATGTTTTGAGGCCATCACGTCGTAGGCGCCGCCATAGGCTTTGCGGGTGATGACGGTGATCTTCGGCACGGTGGCCTCGGCATAGGCGAACAGCAGTTTCGCGCCGTGCTTGATCAGCCCGCCATATTCCTGCGCTGTACCAGGCAGGAAGCCGGGGACATCGACGAAGGTGACGATCGGGATCGAAAAACAATCGCAGAAGCGTACGAAACGCGCCGCCTTGCGGCTGGCGTCGGAATCGAGCACGCCGGCCAGCACCATCGGCTGGTTGGCGACGAAGCCGACCGTGCGACCCTCGACGCGGCCGAACCCGGTGACGATGTTTTTCGCAAAATTCTGCTGGATCTCGAAGAAATCGCCTTCGTCGGCGATCTTCAGGATCAGTTCCTTGATGTCGTAGGGCTTGTTGGCGTTGTCGGGACTCAGCCGGTCGAGCGACAAATCATGATCGGTGACCGACTGGTAGCATTCGATCTCGGGAAGCTCCGATGTGTTGGAGGCCGGCAGCAGGTCGACCAGCCGGCGCATCTGCAGCAGCGCCTCGACGTCATTGTCATAGGCGCCGTCGGCGATCGACGATTTCGTCGTGTGCACCGAGGCACCGCCGAGGCTCTCGGCGGTCACCGTCTCGTTGGTCACGGTCTTCACCACATCCGGCCCGGTGACGAACATGTAGGAGGTGTCGCGCACCATGAAGATGAAGTCGGTCATGGCAGGCGAATAGACATCGCCGCCGGCGCAAGGCCCCATGATGACGGAAATCTGTGGAATCACACCGGAGGCGAGCACGTTGCGCTGGAAGATCTCGGCATAGCCGCCGAGTGCTGCGACGCCCTCCTGGATGCGCGCGCCGCCGGCATCGTAGAGACCGATGATCGGCGCCCGGTTGCGCAGCGCCATCTCCTGCACCTTGATGACTTTCTCGGCATGCGCTTCCGACAGCGAGCCGCCGAACACGGTAAAATCCTTGGCGAAGAGATAGACCGGGCGGCCGTTGACCGTGCCCCAGCCAGTGACGACGCCGTCGCCGGCAATCTTCGTCTTCTCCATGCCGAAATCGGTCGAGCGGTGCTCGACATACATGTCGAATTCCTCGAACGAGCCCTCGTCGAGAAACACCTCGATGCGTTCGCGCGCGGTGAGCTTGCCCTTCTTATGCTGGGCATCGATGCGAGCCTGACCGCCACCCATGCGGGCAATCTCGCGGCGGCGCTCGAGTTCCTTGAGAACGTCTTTCATCGATTACCTCCCAAGCCAGTGGCATTTCGTGGTAATCGTGCCGGCAAGCGAGCGCAAGCGCCGCTTGCGCCACGGGTTTTGTTGCGCTGCAGCATGACGCCCCTTGCATTTGGCGGCGAACTCAGCCATATGCAGCCCATAGGCGCTTGGGCCGGGAACGAATCCGGCCTTCTCGACGAATGAGACTGGTTGCGTCTGTTTTCCCTCTTTCCGGTATATCGGCCCTTTTTCCGGTAAATCACAAAGCGGCGAAAAAGCCCCGTGGCATGATGCCTGCGGGCACGACAGCGCAGCCGAGTGGACGAATACGTCCGCCCGCCTTGTCGTTCATCACAGATTTTTCGACGGCAGGTTGCGCCCTGCCGCCATCGATGTTTGCGGCCAGAAGCCGCGTGAAAGAAGATTATTTTGACCAACGAAAACACTTTGCCCGGTAGCACTGCGGAACTCACCGGTTTCGCGGCACTGGGTATTACGGGCGCGCTGCTCAAGGCCACCCACAACGCCGGCTTCGCCGAGCCGAAGCCGATCCAGGCACAGGCGATCCCCCCTCAGATGGAAGGCCGTGACATTTTCGGCATCGCCCAGACCGGCTCCGGCAAGACCGCAGCCTTCGCGCTGCCGATCTTGTCGAAGATCATTGCGCTTGGCACCAAGCGCCGGCCGAAGACGGCGCGTGCGCTGATTCTGGCGCCGACGCGCGAACTCGCCGTGCAGATCGAAGACACGATCAAGATCCTCGCCAAGGGCGCGCATGTCTCGACCGCGCTCGTGCTCGGCGGCGTGTCCCGCTTCAGTCAGGTGAAGAAGGTTGCTCCCGGTGTCGACATCCTGATCGCCACGCCCGGCCGGTTGACCGACCTTGTGCGTGAGGGCGACCTCGTGCTTGCCGACACCAAATGGCTGGTGCTCGACGAAGGCGACCGCATGCTCGACATGGGCTTCATCAACGACGTCAAGCGAATCGCCAAGGCGACGGCGCCCGACCGTCAGACGGTGCTGTTCTCGGCGACCATGCCCAATGAAATCGCCGAACTGGCCAAGGGCCTGCTGAAGAACCCGATCCGCGTTGAAGTCGCGCCGCAAAGCACGGCGGCGGCCGAGATCGTGCAGGGCGTCGTCTTTGCCCGCACCAAGCAGAAGCGCCAGGTTCTGTCGACGATGCTCGCCGACGAGGCGATGAAGTCCGTCATCATCTTCTCGCGCACCAAGCATGGTGCCGACAGGGTGACCAAGGACCTCGAGCGTGACGGCTTCAAGGCCGCCGTCATCCACGGCAACAAGTCGCAGAATGCCCGCCAGAAAGCGCTGAACGATTTCCGCGACGGCTCGGTGCGCATTCTGGTGGCGACCGACATTGCGGCGCGCGGCATCGACGTCCCCGGCATCAGCCATGTCGTGAATTTCGACCTGCCTGATGAAGCCGAGAGCTACGTCCACCGCATCGGACGTACCGGCCGCAACGGCATGGACGGCATCGCGATCACGCTTTGCGATCCTTCCGAGAACAGCAAGCTGCGCCAGGTCGAGCGCATCATCCGCACCAAGCTGCCGATCGTTGCCGACCATCTCGGCAGCCCCGATCCGCTGCGCAATCCGGCTGAAAAGAACGAGCGTTTCGAGCCGGCCAATGATCGCAACGACCGCAATGGTCGTCGCGACGGCAGGCGGCCCGGTGGCGAGAACAAGGGCAACGGCTTTGGCAAGAAGCGCTTCGGCGACAAGCCTGCCTTCGCCGGCGAGCGCAAGCCGGATGGCGCCAAGCCGGCCTTCAAGGGCAACAACAAGCGCCGCTTCGGCGGTAAGCGTCCGGCGGCGCGGGCTGCGTAAGCCAGATCGCGTTGTAATCAGTCAGGCTTAGCCTGGCTGATTGCCGGGACAGACCAAGGAAAGGGCGGCTGAAGCGATGCTTCGGCCGCCCTTTTTCGTCGGCTTACTTCACCACCGCTTCGATCCAGACGGCGATCCTTTGCGCCAGAAACGCCGTGGTCGATGGCGACAGCGCGTCGCCGGCAATGACGTGATTGTCCGGGTCGCCGGTGTCATCGACCGGAACCAGTTCATGCGGCGCGCCCCAGCGCCCGGCAATCTCGCGGGTGCGGTCGGCCCGCACCACTTTGTCCGAATCAGAAAAGATGAACAAAGCAGGGATGGTCGCCTTCTCCACCGGCGCGCCATAGGCAAGCTCGGTCAGCGCCTGCATCGGCAAGGTTGCTTCGATCGGATAGCGGGTGGTCCAGAATTCTTCATTCAGCGCGTTGCGCGGCACGAAGCTGTGTTCCTTGCCGGCGACCAGCCTGGCAATTTGTTTGCCACGGCATGGTCAGGATCTCGGCGCCCGAAGCCTTGACGCCGAAGTTCGGCGAGATGAACGCAATCGCCGCCACCTCGTCCGATGCACCGGGCTGCGTTGCCGCCCAGACCGCCAGCGAGCCGCCGGTCGACGTCGAGATGACGATCACCTTGTCGCCGATCGCCCGGCCGATGGCGAGCGCTTCCTCATAGTCGTTGATCCAGGCGTTGATGCTGCTTTGCGTCATCGCCGCGCCATCCTGCCCGTGACCGGTGAGCCGGGTGTAGAAGAGATTGGCATCAAGCTGTTCCGCCACTTCGTCGGGCAGCGGGCGGACCTCGCCCTTCGATGCGGAAAAGCCGTGGATGTAGACGATCGACAGCGGCGTCCTGGCATGCACCAACGGATCGGCCCAGACGATCTCTTTTTCCAGCCCGTCACGGATTCCGGGGATGGCGGCTTCCGCCTTTGCCACATAGGCCTGCGGATCGTCAGCGATGAGCGAGGGATCGAAACGGATCGTGGTGTCGACGCGAACGCGCGGGCCGAGCACGAAGGCCAGTGCGAGAATGGCGATAAGGCCCAGCACAGCAAGCACGATCCGTCGCCCCATCGCAGACTCCACGCAGCACTTGTCTCAACCATGACCAAGGCGGCCCGAAACGGTGGGCCTGCCAATTTCGCCGGCGTCTTATTCGATCGGGGGTTTGCGGTCGTAATGCAGCGGCCGCGCCTTCCAACTGGTCATCAGGCTGATAAACCCTCTGCACAGCGGTCTCGGCAGCAGGCCGAGCAGTTTCAGGGGCCAGCTGGTCCGGCGCGGGAAATGGACTTCGAAGCCGCCCGACTTGATGCCCCGCGCCATGCGGCGCGATGCGCGGCTGACCGGCATCAGTCCCGGCATGGGCAGCATGTTCTTCTCGGTCAGCGGGGTGTCGATGAAGCCGGGATTGAACACCTGGATACGCACGTTCATCTTGTCGAAATCATACTTCAGCGACTCGGCCAGGATGTTGATGGCCGCCTTGGTGCCGCCATAGGCGGCCGTTGTCGGCCAGCCGAAATAGGATGTCACCGAGCCGACCAGCACGACATGGCCGCGCGCCCGCACACGCATGCGTTCGACCGCGGGCACGAGGCCGTTGATGATGCCGAAATAATTGACCTCGAAGGACCGGCGAAAGTCGTTGACGACAAGATTCTCCCCCGGCGTCGAAATGTAGTTCCCTGCATTGAAGATGGCGAGCACGATGGGACCGAGCTCCTTCTCGATCGCGGCGACGGTTCTTGCCATGCGCGGCTCGTCGGTGACATCGCAGGGAAAGGCCGTGACACTGCCCGGCATCTGCGCGGTCTCGACGACAAGCGTGTCGATCGGATCGTCGTCAAGCGCCGTCACCGCGACGGCATAGCCCTGGGAAGCAAGATCCCTGGCCAGCGCACGGCCGATGCCGCTTGAGCCGCCCGTGATCCAGGCGACGCCGTGCTTCGGGTTAGCCCGGTAGAGTGTCATGCTGCGCCCTGTCGACTTGTTGGTGCTTTGCTCTAGAGCGGTTCACCGTTTCACGGAAACGGCGAACTGCTCTATCTCCTTGTTTCTACGCAATTCTGGACGGAAAACCGTTTCACACTTTTCCTGGAATTGCTCTAGCGGTGAAGAAATCGAATGAAAAGCCGCTTTTCAACGTCAGCCGGAAATGAACAGTGGCGCAAGAGGCCAGCCTCGGGAAGCGCCGACGCAACAACAGCACTGCAAATGCGACTGGACCAGACAAATTCTTGCCTTGAAACCGCAGCTTCGGGTTTCTAGGGTTTCGGCGCACTTACACAAGGAATCCTGAATGCCCCGTTCTGTGATCGACGCGATCGGCAACACGCCTCTGATCCGCCTCAACAAAGCTTCGGAACAAACCGGTTGCGAGATACTGGGCAAGGCCGAATTCATGAATCCCGGCCAGTCAGTCAAGGATCGTGCGGGCCTGTTCATTATCCGCGACGCCGAGAAGCGCGGGCTGCTGAAGCCCGGCGGCGTGATCGTCGAGGGAACGGCGGGCAATACCGGCATCGGGCTGACGCTGGTCGCCAAGGCGCTCGGCTACCGGACCGTCATCGTCATTCCCGATACGCAGAGCCAGGAAAAGAAGGACACGATCAAGCTGCTCGGCGCTGAGCTGATCGAGGTGCCGGCCGTGCCCTACAGGAACCCCAACAATTACGTGAAACTGTCGGGGCGGCTGGCCGAACAACTGGCAAAGACAGAACCGAACGGCACCATCTGGGCCAACCAGTTCGACAATGTCGCCAACCGTGACGGCCATATCCGCACCACCGCGGAGGAGATCTGGAACCAGACCGGCGGCAAGGTCGACGGTTTCGTGTCGGCGGTCGGTTCTGGCGGCACGCTAGCCGGCGTCGCCTCCGGACTGAAAGCCAAAAGCCGGGATGTGAAGATCGCGCTCGCCGATCCGCTGGGGGCCGCGCTCTATTCTTTCTACACCAGCGGCGAGCTGAAGTCCGAAGGCAGCTCGATCACCGAAGGCATCGGGCAGGGGCGCATCACCGCCAATCTCGAAGGGTTCACGCCGGATTTTTCATTCCAGATCCCCGATGAGGATGCGCTGCCGATCGTCTTCGACCTGATCCAGGAAGAGGGCCTTTGCGTCGGCGGCTCGACCGGCATCAACATAGCCGGCGCGATCCGTCTGGCCAGGGAACTAGGCCCCGGCCACACCATCGTGACCATTCTTTGTGACTATGGCACGCGCTATCAATCAAAACTGTTCAACCCGGAATTCCTGCGCGAAAAGCAGCTGCCGGTGCCAGGCTGGATGGAACTGAAGAGCACAATTCCGGTGCCGTTCGAAAAGGTCGCGTGATGGCAAACAGGACGGACGCCCTGTTTCGCGACGATGCCTATCTGCGGACGGCGGACGCAACTGTCGTTGCCGTCAACGATCGCGGCGGTATCATCCTCGACCGGACCATCTTCTACGCCACTTCAGGCGGCCAACCGGGCGATACCGGGTATCTCGAACGTGGCGACGGCAGCCGAATCGCCATTGCCGCCACCCTCACCGGTGAGACCAAGGACGAGATCATACACGTGCCGGCGCCGGAGCAGGCGGTTCCGCAGCCCGGCGAGGCGCTGAGGCTGGCGATCGACTGGGAGCGGCGGCATCTCCTGATGCGCATGCACGCGGCTTGCCATCTGCTCACCGTCGTCTGCCCGTTCCCGATCACCGGTGCCTCGGTTTCCGAGGACGACAGCCGTGTCGACTTCGACGCTCCGGATGCCGGCTTCACCAAGGAGGACGTCACCGCCGGGCTGATGGACTTGGTGCGGGCCGATCATCCGATCTTTGTCAGGCTGATCAGTGACGAAGACCTGGCCGCCAATCCCGGCCTGGTGAAATCCAAGAACGTCCGGCCGCCGGTGGGCACAGGCAAGATCCGCCTGGTGTGTATCGGCGACAACGCATCGGTGGACAGCCAGCCCTGCGGCGGCACCCATGTGAAAAGCACCGCCGAAGTCGGCGAAATCCACATCGGCAAGATCGAGAAGAAGGGCCGCGAGAACCGGCGCTTCCGCATCCGCTTTGGGCCGATGCCGGCAAACTGAACAGGACAGTGATCGCCAAAAAGCGAGCAGGAGAACAAAATGGCCGAGGACAGCCCCTTCACCGTCGACGCAGACTGGCTGCAGCAACGTCTCGGCGAGCCGGGCCTGACGATCATCGACGCATCCTGGTATCTCCCGGCGCAGAAGCGCGATGCGCGCGGCGAGTATGAGTCGGCCCACATCCCGGGCGCACGATTTCTCGATCAGGATGCCGTTTCGGACCCGGATTCGCCCCTGCCGCATACCTTGCCGTCGCCGCAGCATTTTGCCCAGTATGTCGGCGCCATGGGCGTTTCGGCCGATGACACAATCGTCGTCTACGACGGCCCGGGTTTCTTCTCCGCACCTCGGGCGTGGTGGATGTTCCGGGTGATGGGCGTCTTTCAGACCTATATTCTGGATGGCGGCTTCGATGGCTGGAAAGCGGCCGGCAGGCCGGTGACGGCTGAGCCGACGAAGATCGCGCCAAGCGTGTTTCATGCCGATTTCGACGCCGGGCGCGTCGCCAGCCTCGCCGACATGCGCGGGATCGTCGACACCAAGGCGAGCCAGATCGCCGACGCCCGTGGACCGGGCCGCTTCACCGGCACTGAACCTGAGCCGCGCGCGGGTATCCGCTCCGGCCATATGCCCGGCGCGCGCAATCTGCCCTATTCGGCGCTGTCGGAAAATGGCGAGCTGCTGTCGAAGGACCGCCTGCGCAAGGCGATCGAGGAGGCCGGCATCGATCTGTCGAAACCTGTCGTCACTTCATGCGGCTCCGGCATTACCGCGGCGGTGATGACGCTGGCGCTGGAAACGCTTGGCCATACAAACAACAGGCTTTACGACGGCTCCTGGACGGAGTGGGGCGGGCTTTCCGACACGCCTGTCGTGACCGGCCCCGTTGTGATCGGCAAGGAATGAAGACGATGGAAAACGGCGCGCTGGAAGACATCGAAGTCACGGTGACGTTCCTCGAGATGCATGTGCCTCCGGCCTATTCACCGGCCGTGCCGTATAACCGTCAGGTCGCGCTGCTGAAGACCAAGGACATTCCGCTGCATTTTTACCGCTATCTGATGGACCGGGTGGGGCGCAAATGGCACTGGGTCAATGTGCTGAGGCTGGATGACGACGAGCTTTCCGCCGGCATCCATCGTGAGGATCGCGACATCAGGGTCCTTTACCTCGACGGCGCGCCCGCCGGCTTCTTCGATCTCAAGCCGCATCTGCCGGAAGAAGTCGAGCTCGCCTATTTCGGCATGATGGAACATGCCACCGGGCAAGGCATCGGCCGCTGGTTCCTGGGCTCCGCGATCGCCGCCGCATGGTCGCATGGGCCGAAGCGGGTGACGGTGCAGACCTGCACGCTCGATCATCCGGCGGCTCTGCCGCTCTACCAGAAGCTCGGCTTTGCACCGGTGGCGCAAAAGAGGGAAATCGTCCATCCGCTGCCTTTCACCGAGCGCGCGGCTAGCGTCATGCGGCCCTAGCCGGAAGCTGACACCAGCTCTAATCTGAACCCGCCGTTCATCGGCCCTTCAGGCTGTTTTTGGCATGTTGCCGGCACCATCAATGCGGCCAAAGCCGAAGGAGACGAAGACATGCTGACCCGCCGTACACTTGCCGCCGCGCTGATCGCGGCAATTGCCATGCCAAGCCTGGCCGCAGCCCAGGCGACAACGCCTTCGGCCGCGACGATCGAGCGGAAGCTCGAGGCGGCTCCGCGTGTGAAATTGCGGCCGAAAGCGCGCCACCATCCGCGAATTCAAGCGGCGCCCGGATTTGCGCCGCATGGCCCGCTCGATCGATATCCAGTCGATCAACTTCGCCTTCGGTTCGGCGGCTATTGCCAACTCGCAATACGACAAGATCGAGACCATTGCCGACGCGCTGCGGCCATCCTGCGCCGCGATCGCGGCGCCCGCGTGCTGATCGAGGGCCACACCGACGCCGTCGGCTCCTTCCAGTCGAATCAGGCTCTGTCCGAACAGCGCGCCGCTTCGCTCAAGCGCACATTGGTGCGCGAATTCGGCGTGCCGGGTCATGCTCTCGAGACAGTCGGCTATGGCGAAGAGTTTTTGCTGGTGCAGACGCAGAACGAAAACTGGCAGAATCGCCGGGTGACACTGCGCCGCTTCGACGATTTCATCCGTTGAGCCGCAGCTCTGAATTTTAGTTAGCCGGCGCCTTCGACGGGACTTGATGAGAGCCGGTCGCCGACGGGCGACCGGCTCTTCGATATCTGGCAGGAATCGGGTGGCGGCGAGAGTTCAAAGGGATAATTTCCGGTAGACCACACCGGAGATTTTCCATGACCATCCAGTTCAAAGCTTTGCCGACCGAAGGTGTCAGGACGCTGCAGCGCGGCGGGATCGATGCTTATGGTCAAATGCCCGAGCGAAAGATCTCCGACGGTGACGGCATGCCTTGCCGGCATTGCTTGAAGAACATCGCCGCCGGCGATGCCTATCTTGTTCTGGCGTACCGGCCATTCCCGCAGCTTCAGCCCTATGCTGAAACGGGGCCGATCTTCCTGCATGGCGAGGAATGCGACCGCGCTGCCGAGAGCGAGGCGCTGCCCGAGATTCTCGAAAGCCCCGACTACATCGTGCGCGGCTATGGCAGGGATGATCGCATCGTCTATGGCAGCGGCGGCGTCATCCCGACCACGGCAATTGCTGCACGGGCCGAGACGCTGTTCGAACGCGACGAGATCGCCTACGTCCATGTCCGTTCGGCGCGCAACAATTGCTACCAGTGCCGCATCGAGCGCGCTTGAGGCTGAGACTAGCCGCTGGAAACAGTTGTCGTACTGCCGTCGCATATGCGCGATAGAAAGCCATTGTCGATCGATTTGCCGACCGCGGATGAACCGGCGGTAAATCTCGACATCGAGGAAGCGGGGCTTTGGCTCCGCTTTTTTGTTGCCTGCGTTTGGCGCGGAAAGATTCGAGCAATAAAAAAAGCCCGCCGGCATGGCCGACGGGCTGCAACTGTTTGGCTGGAGGGCCTTTTAGTTGAACTTGTACTTCGCGCCGAGACGCACGGTGTGGAAAGAGGAAGTCGAGGTAAGGGTGTCGTCGGGTGCGCCGAATTCCGAAGAAAAGTCCTTCTCCGCGAACTGCGAATAGCGATATTCGAGGCCAACGGTGACATTGCTGGACAGAGCCGTTTCAAGGCCGCCACCAACCGAGAAACCGCTGGAACCCCAGTCGAGAATGTCGCCGATCGGGTCGGAAGCGTTCAGATCGAAATGCTGCCAGCTGTAGCCGGCAAGCGCATAGGCAAGGGTCGATTCGTTCATCTTCATGCCGACGCGGCCCAACACATCGAACCCATAGTCTGTATCGACGTTGATCGATCCGCCGCCGAGCTCCAGTTCGGAAGTCATGCCGGAGTAGCGTGCATCGACCATGACGCCTGCGACCCAGCTGCCGAAGTCATGATCGTAGCCGACGTTCAGTTCACCAAAGGCACCTTCGCCACCGAGACCATTGAATTCTAGGCCGCCGAGCGGCGGAACGTTGATTTGGTGCACGGACGCACCGGCGCCACCAGCGCCGCCGATATAAAATCCGGTCCAGTTGTAGGCTGGCGTCTCGAAGGCAGCGCCGCCGCCGTTCTGTGCACCGAAACGGTAACTGGCCGCGATCTGGAAAGTATGGCGCGAGGTGTCAAGATTCAGGAGACCGTCCGGAACCCCGACGATGCCAGCCTCGGAAAGAAGATCGTCCTTGGTCCCGAAGCCCGTATAGCGATACTCAGTCTTGATCGTCCAATTGCTGTTGATGGCCGTTTCGATGCCACCTCCGACAAAATACCCGCTCTGATCCCAATCAAAGTCGAAGCCGGCGTTCGTATCGAGCTTGTACTTCTGCCAGGAATAGCCACCCAGCACGTAGCCCAGAGTGTTCGGCGTCAAGAGGTAGCCGAGACGCAGGCCAGCGTCGAAACCGTAGGTTTCCTTGATAGAAGCGTCGAACCCCGTAATGTCCAGCGTGGTCTTGATGTTGCCCACGTGAGCGTCCAGCAGACCTCCGATGAGGAACCGGGGCGAGACCATATAGTCATAGCCGACCGTCAGCTCACCATAGACGCCTTCGCCACCAATGCCGTTCAGCGAGACTGGAATAAAATCGCTGCCGAGCTCGTGTACGTTGGCACCGGCACCGACGCCAAAACCAACGTACAGACCGCTCCAGTTAAAGCCGGCAGCTTCTTCTACCGGCTGCACGACGTCTGCTGCATGAGCAGCAGACATCAAAGCCACAGCAGAAACAGCACCAAGAAGAAAAGATTTCGCGGATGTGCGAATGAACATATGCCCGTACCCCAATGAGTAAACCCAGAATGTCTCTAGCAGGGAGTCGGCCGGTACGGGAATGACAAATATGCAACAATGATGAGCAAAGTGCCGTTGCGTCACATCTTTCGACGCCATGCTTTGCCTGAAAAACAGGCTCGCAAGAAAAAACCCGCCGGCATGGAACCGGCAGGCTGGATTGAAAGGAGCTGTTCTCGCGAATCAGGCGGCGAGAACGGCTTTCGGCTCGACCAGTTCGTAGCCGAGCGCCTCGGCGACTGCCCGGTTGGTGATCTTGCCCTTGTGGACATTGAGGCCGTTGCGCAGGTGATGATCGTCGACCAGCGCCTTGAGGCCCTTGTCGGCAAGCTGCAGGCCATAGTGCAGCGTCGCGTTGTTGAGCGCGTGGGCCGAAGTGACCGGCACGGCACCAGGCATGTTGGCGACGCAATAGTGGATGACGCCGTCGACCTCATAGGTCGGCTCGGCATGAGTGGTGGCGTGCGAGGTCTCGAAGCAGCCGCCCTGGTCGATGGCGACGTCGACCAGCACCGAGCCTTTCTTCATGCCCGACAGCATTTCGCGCGAAACCAGTTTTGGCGCCGCGGCACCCGGGATCAGCACCGCGCCGACGACGATGTCGGCTGAAAAACACTCTTCTTCCAGCGCCTCGACAGTCGAGTAACGGGTGTGGACGCGGCCGGCGAAGAGGTCGTCGAGCTGGCGCAGGCGCGGGATCGAGCGGTCGATGATGGTGACGTCGGCGCCAAGGCCGGCCGCCATCCTGGCCGCGTGCAGGCCGACGACGCCACCGCCGAGCACGGTGACCTTGCCGGGCAGCACGCCGGGCACGCCGCCGAGTAGCACGCCGCGACCGCCATTGGCCTTCTGCAGCGCCGTGGCGCCGGCCTGGATCGACAGGCGTCCGGCAACTTCCGACATCGGCGCCAGCAACGGCAGGCCGCCACGGTCGTCGGTCACGGTCTCGTAGGCGATTGCCGTCACGCCGGACGCAAGCAGGCCCTTGGTCTGCTCCGGATCCGGAGCAAGGTGAAGGTAGGTGTACAGGATCTGGCCTTCGCGAAGCTGCGCCCATTCGCTGGGCTGCGGCTCCTTGACCTTGACGATCATGTCCGACCTGGCGAACACCTCGGCGGCCGTCTTGGCAATCGTGGCGCCGGCGGCGCGATAGGCGTTGTCATCGGCGCCGATGCCGGCACCGGCCCCGGTCTCAACCAGCACTTCGTGGCCATGGGCGACATATTCGCGGACCGAGCCGGGGGTGAGGCCGACGCGGTATTCGTGGTTCTTGATTTCCTTGGGGCAGCCGACGCGCATTTTCTTCTCCTGATCCGGCCCTTTGGGCTCGTTCCCTGTATGGATGGAGTGAACCACGAATCGTTGCGCAGGTGTTTGCGAATGCGCTTGCGCTAACCGGCAGGTTTCGATAATCGTTGCGCGAAATAGCTGGATATTCGCAGGATTCACGAAAAATGCGGCTCGACAGGATTGATATCGCCATTCTCGAGGCTTTGCAGAAGGATGGCAGGATACCCAATGCGGCACTGGCCGAGAAGGTCGGCCTGTCGCAGTCGGCCTGTTCGCGCCGGCTCGACAATCTGGAGAAATCCGGAACCATCCGCGGCTATCATGCCCGGCTTTCCAATGCAGCACTCGGCCACCAGATGACGGCGATCGTGCACATATCGCTGTCGGGACAGTTCGAGAAGACGCTTTCGGATTTCGAGGCGGCGATCAAACGCTGCCCGAACGTGCTGTCCTGTCACCTGATGTCGGGCGAGTACGACTACATCCTGCGGATCGCGGCGAAGGATCTCGTCGACTATGAGCGCATCCACAAGGAATGGCTGTCGGCGATGCCGCATGTGACCAAAATCAATTCGTCCTTTGCGCTACGCGAAATCGTCGACAGGACCGCCATGGGCATGAAGCCGGAAATGGCCTAGGCCTCCGTTACCACCCGATCCATCGGGATATCGTGCGGCTGCGGGTAGATGGTCGCGATGCGTTGCAGCTCGTAGCCGACGCCGATGACCAGCGGCTTGAACGGCATCGCTGCCAGCGTGCGGTCGAAGAAGCCGCCGCCATAACCCAGGCGGTAGTTCTGGGGATCGATGCCGACGATCGGCGAGATGACGATGTCCGGCAGCACCGGATCGCCCTCGGCCGGGATCGGGATGTTCCAGACACCTTTCTCCAGCCGGTCGCCCGCTTTGTAGGCGCGGAAGATCAGCGGGTGCCCCTTGTCGATGACGATGGGCAGGGCGGTGCGGCCGCCGCGTTCGTTTATGGACGCCATCCAAGGCCGCAAATCCGGCTCGCCGCGAAACGGCCAGTAAAGACTGACCATGCGCCCGGCGATCTCGCCGATGATCGCGTCGAGGCCATCGGCGATGCGTTGCGACATTACCGTTCGGGCGTCAGCGGAAACCGCCAGCCGGGCAGCGATCAGGCGCTCGCGCTCGGCCTTGCGCCAGCGCCTGACGTCGGTCCAGTCGCTCGAAGGCGCACGGAATTCCAGATCGAGCTCGTGCATGAAACAGGGCGGCGAAGAATACTGCGCCGGAGCATCGTCGTCACGATCGTTGGCCATGCCTCACCTCATCGCGTGTTCGATGACGCTATACCTCGCGATACGATACAACATGTGCATTCACGACATGCAACGACGAGTCTTGGTCACTGCCTATCTGTTGTTGCATTGCACAAAAATACCTACATCCAGGACAGCCAATCTTGCCATCGGGGTGAACGAAATGAATGAAGCCAGGCATCATGTCGTCGTTGTCGGCGCGGGTTTCGGCGGTCTCGAGTTCACCCGTGCACTTGCTGGCGCTCCCGTGCGCATCACCATGATCGACAAGCGCAACCATCACCTCTTCCAGCCGCTGCTCTATCAGGTGGCGACGACGGCGCTGGCCACCTCCGAGGTTGCCTGGCCGATCCGCCACCTCCTGCGCAAGCGCAAGGATGTGACGACGCTCCTCGCCAATGTCACCGGTGTCGACCGCGCCGGCAAGCGCGTGCTGCTCGATGACGGCAGCGCGGTCGCCTACGACACGCTGGTGCTCGCCACCGGTGCCCGCCACGCCTATTTCGGCCACGACGAATGGGAGCCTTTCGCCCCGGGCCTGAAGACGCTGGAGGACGCCACCAGCATTCGGAGGCGAATTCTCCTGGCCTTCGAGCAGGCCGAGCGGGAGACCGATCCGGCCAAACGCCGGGCGTTGCTGACCATTGCGATCGTCGGCGGCGGGCCGACCGGCGTCGAGCTTGCCGGCACCATCATCGAGCTGGCGCATGACACGCTGCGCGGCGAATTCCGCAACATCGACACGCGGCAGACGCGTGTGGTGCTGATCGAGGCCGGGGACCGCATCCTGGCCAATTTCGCACCGAAACTTTCCGACTATGCCAGCAAAGCGCTCGAGCGGCTCGGCGTGACGGTCGAGCTCGGCCGGGCCGTCACGCGCTGCGACGTCGAAGGTGTTGCATTTGGCGATAAGCAACTGGCAGCCCGAACGATCCTGTGGGCAGCCGGCGTTGCCGCGTCGCCGGCCGCTGAATGGCTGGGAGCGAAGGCGGACCGCGCGGGCAGGGTGCTGGTCGAGCCCGATCTGACTGTATCTGGCAGCCCGGAGATTTTCGTCATCGGCGACGCCGCCCTTGTGCTGCGGCCCGATGGAAGGCCGGTGCCCGGCGTCGCGCCTTCCGCCAAGCAGGAGGGCCGACATGTTGCGGCCACCATCAGGGCCAGGCTCGGCGGCGACACGACCGCGCGTCCTTTCCATTACAGGCATGCCGGCGATCTCGCCACGATCGGCAAGCGCGCCGCGGTGATCGATTTCGGCTGGCTCAAGCTGACTGGCTGGGCGGCCTGGTGGCTGTGGGGAGTGGCGCACATCTATTTCCTGATCGGTTTTCGCAATCGGCTTGCGGTTTCGCTGAGCTGGCTATGGATCTACGCGACAGGCCAGCGCAGCGCGCGGCTGATCACCCAAGGCGACGACGACAAGGGCTGATTTCCTCGCCCCGATCGTTCATCCGCACGTCATCCGTTGCTGATCGAGTGGCGGCTTCATGCGCGCGACTTGTTGAATGGACTTAGGCAGGTTTCAGAGCGAAGTTCGCTTCGGGGCAGGGCTTGTCAGTTGTCGAAGGAGAAAACATGTCGCAACTGCTCCATCCCATATCCCGCCGCGATCTCCTTGCGAGCGCCGCCGCAGGGGCACTGATCATGCTGCATCCGTTCTCCGCCCGCGCTCAAGGCAACCAGGCCCATCTCCGGATCATGGAGACCACCGACATCCATGTGAACGTGCTGCCTTACGATTACTACGCCGACAAAACGAACGACACGCTGGGCCTGTCGCGCACGGCGTCTCTCATCGATGCTGTGCGCAAGGAAGCCGTGAATTCGATGCTGATCGACAATGGCGACCTGCTGCAGGGCAATCCGATGGGCGACTACATCGCCTATGAGAAGGGGCTGAAGGACGGCGACCTGCATCCGATCATGAAAGGCATGAACCTGCTTGGCTACGAGTGCTCGACGCTGGGCAACCACGAATTCAACTACGGCCTGTCGTTCCTGGATAAGGTGCTGGCCGGCGCCAATTTTCCTTTCGTCTGCGCCAATTTGATCCGCGGCACCGAGCTTGCCGCGAACCCGCGCGACGACAAGCTCTATCTCAAGCCCTATGTCATCCTCGACAAGAAGATCAAGGACGGTTCGGGCGCCGAGCAGCCGATCAGGGTCGGCATCATCGGCTTCGTGCCGCCGCAGATCATGGTCTGGGATCTCAAGAACCTCGAGGGCAACGTCAAGACGCGCGACATCGTCGAGGCGGCCAAGGCCTGGGTGCCGCAGATGAAGGAGGAGGGCGCCGACATCGTCCTTGCGCTCTCGCATTCCGGCATCGACGTGAAGCAGGGCGACATGATGGAGAACGCCTCGTTTTTCGTCGCCGGCGTCGACGGCATCGATGCGGTGTTCACCGGCCACCAGCATCTGGTGTTCCCCGGCAAGAAGGATTTCCAGTCGCTCGACGGTGTCGACACGCAAAAGGGCACGCTGCAGGGCAAACCCGCCGTCATGGGCGGTTTCTGGGGCTCGCATATGGGGCTGATCGACCTGATGCTGGAGCGTGACGGGTCGAAATGGAAGGTCGTTTCAGCCACCTCCGAAGCGCGGCCGATCTTCGAACGCCTCGACAACAAGAACAAGCCGACTGTCCCGGACGACAAGCGCATCATCGCGGCCCTCGAACAGGACCACCAGGCGACGCTGGCCTATGTGCGGCGTCCCGTCGGCAAGACCTCCGCGCCGCTTTATTCCTATTTCGCGCTGGTCGCCGACGATCCGTCGGTGCAGGTCGTCAGCCAGGCGCAGACCTGGTACCTCAGGGATATCCTCAAGAACACGCAATGGAAGGATGTGCCGCTGCTGTCGGCGGCCGCGCCGTTCAAGGCCGGCGGGCGCAACGGCGCCGACTACTATACCGACGTGCCGGCGGGCGACATCGCCATCAAGAACGTTGCCGACCTCTATCTCTATCCCAACACCGTGCGTGCCGTCGAAATCACCGGTGCGCAGGTTAAGGAATGGCTGGAAATGTCGGCCGGCACCTTCAACCGAATCGAGCCTGATAAGGCCGACCAGGCCCTCATCAACACTGATTTTCCGTCCTACAATTTCGACGTCATCGACGGCGTCACCTACAAGATCGATCTGTCGCAGCCGTCGAAATACGATGCCAAGGGCGGGCTGGCCAACGCTGGCGCCAATCGCATCGTCGACCTGAGTTTCGATGGAAAACCAATTGATCCTAAACAGAAATTCGTCATCGCGACCAACAATTACCGGGCTGGCGGCGGCGGCAATTTCCCCGACATCAATGCCTCGAAGATCATCTACGAGGCGCCGGACACCAATCGCGATGTCATCGTCCGCTATATCGTCAGCGAGGGCACGATCAACCCGTCGGCGGACGACAACTGGTCGTTCGCACCGCTGCCTGGAGCCAGCGCCGTCTTCGAAACCGGCCCCAGGGCCAAGGATTTCATTGCGCAGGTGAAATCGCTGAAGATCGAACCGGCGGGCGAGGCCGAGGCGGGCTTCGCGAAATACCGCATCCTGCTTTGAAGGGTAGCTTCGAGGCGGCTCGATCCAAGCCCCTACGGCGTGGATTGATTCAAGCCGAAACGTTCCTTGATGTCAGGCATGACGAGATCCAGCGCATCCGTGGAAATGCCGCCGGAATAGCCATCTGGCAGTTGCTCGATCAGTTCGGGGTCGTCGAGCCCTTGCGAAAAGTCGCCGCCGGAATAAGGGCCGAGCAGATAGACGCGGCTGTCGACGCCTTGCATGCGATCGAGAAACCGGTTCGGCCACCCCCACATCCATTTCGCGATGTTGACGGGGATGAGCAAGGTGCCTTTGCGGCAGGCATCCGGAACGTAGCCGGTCCAGCCAATTGCGGCATAGCGCAGGATGCATTGCGTCAGCGATGCGCGGCTTAGCGTATGCATGTCCGGCAGCGCAGCCTTGACCGCGGCAATCGGCTTGTCGCCGCCATAGACCGAGAGATAATTGCGCTCGGCTGGTGCCAGCGTGGCAAGCCATGCGGCCAGCTTTTCGCCTTCGCCCGGATCGTTGCTCTTGACGTTGATGTTGAAGCGGCGGGCCGGGAAGTGCGCCAGAACCTCATCCAGGGATGGCATCATGCCGATACCCTTGCCGCGGAATGGAAAGGTCTTGCCACCATCCGCCGTATAGCCATAGCCGACATCGAGGGTCTTCAACTCGGCCATGGAATGGCTGCGCGTTTCTCCCTTGCCTTCCGTGCGGCAATCCAGCGTCCAGTCATGGAAGACGGCGAACTTGCCGTCCGTCGTCGGATGAACATCCAGTTCGAGCGCGTCGGCGCCCAGCGCAAAGGCGGCCTCCATCGAGGGAATTGTGTTTTCGAGGTAGCCATGGCGCGGCGGCAACATGTGACTGGCGGTACAAGTCTGTCCTGTCATGCCTGCGCGCAAATAATCCTGGGCAAGGCCGCGATGGGCAAGAATCTCCGGCTTGCCGGCGGGGCGACTCGATAACAGCGAGGTGTTGTTGAGCCAGATGCCCACCGCAGCGACAACAATGACGCCGAAGAAGATCGTCCGTCTGCGCATCAGGTGATTTCCGATTCGTCCGTCCTGCGCGGCATTCTGCTTCGCGATCGGACTTTTTGACGGCGACGACGCGGCTATGTCGCGATCATGCTCGACATAGACCGTTCAAGAGCGTGTCGGCTTACGCCCTGTAGACCACCTGGCGCACGTCGATGTAGCTGGCGCGGAAGCCAGCCTCGCAATAGTGCAGGTAGAACTCCCAGAGCTTCTTGAACCGGTCGTCGAAGCCGAGCGGGACGATCTTTTCCCATGACGCCCAGAATCGGTGGCGCCACTCGGCAAGCGTGCGCGCGTAGTCGTCCGGAAACACGCGCTCGCGCAGATGGGCAAGGCCATGATCCTTGCCGAGCGCCTTCAGAATCGACGGCGTCGGCAGCATGCCGCCCGGGAAGACGTAGCGCTGGATGAAATCCGGCCTTGCGCGATAGGTGTCGTAGGCGGCTTCGTTGATGGTGATGATCTGCAGGCCGGCGGTGCCGCCAGGCCTCAGACAGGCCTTCATCTTGCCGAAAAACACCGGCCAGTATTTCTCGCCGACCGCCTCGAACATCTCGATCGAGGCGATGCGGTCATAGGTGCCGGTTTCGTCGCGATAATCCTGCAGCTTGATGTCGACCTTGTCGGCAAGGCCAGCCTTGGCGATGCGAGCCGTGGCAAAATCGTGCTGCTCGCGGCTGATCGTCAGCCCGGTCACGCGGCAGCCGATCTCGCGCGCCGCGAATTCGGCGAAGCCACCCCAACCGCAGCCGATCTCCAGCACATGGTCCTTCGGACCGATCCCTGTATCCTTCGCCAGAGCGCGATATTTGGCGGCCTGGGCGCCTTCCAGGTCGTTGGCACCGGTCGTGTAGAGCGCCGAAGAATAGGTCATGCTCGGATCGAGCCATTCCTTGTAGAAGGCGTTGCCGAGGTCGTAATGCGCCGAGATATTGCGTTTCGAACCGGTGCGCGTGTTCTGGTTGAACCAGTGGCGTATGCGCTGGACGGTGTTGATCAGCCAGCTGGTGCCGCCCGCGATACGCTCGCCAATGACCGAATTGACCACGAACAGCTCCAGGAAGCTGGTCACATCAGGGCTTTCCCAATCGCCGTCCATATAGGATTCGGCAACGCCGATCGTGCCGCCGGAAAAGGCGCGGCCGGGCAAGCGCCAATTCTTCAGCACCAGTTCGGCATCCGGGCCAGGTCCCTTGCCGCCGACGAGCACGGCGCGGCCGTCCGGCAGCCTCACCCTGAGCGAACCGCGCGGCAGGTTCATTGCCGCCGACAGCACCATGCGCGCTTTCGCTGGAAGGCCTTTGACGATCTCGGCGAAGTTGAATTCATCGAGCCTGACCGCGTCGCTCAATGCTACGCTAAAATGTTCCTTTTGCGCCATCTCATGCCCCTGGATTTCCGCGGTGCCGGCGCAAATTGCCGGACCACGGTTCTCTTGGATCATTCGCCAGCTTCGAACGCCGCCGCAGCCGGTTCGTCGGCGAGCGGGCTCAAATGAAGTGCGCGCCCCCTACCAGAGCTTCAGCGCTTCCCGGTGAATCCGTGCGACAATCTTCCACGTCATGCGGGGAAACTTCAAGGGGCAGGCTGCAAGCGGGGCTGTGCCAAGCAGATTGCTCGCGCCGGCGGGCATCGATGCCTTTGCACAGCCAAGGCGCAGCGCGTCAAAAAAACGCCTATGGCCGCAGAATTCCGTGTGCGATAGATTTAGCCATGCGTTATGTAATCGTCATTGCCGCCATCGCGTTTTTCCTGATCTGGGATGGCATGTACAATCAGGGCCGCTATCTCGATACCGCTGTGAGAGAGCTTAGGCATGTTGTGCGATATGTTACCAGCAAAGCTTAACTCCAGTGGCAGCAGCCGCGACATCCTTGTCGATTGACGCCAACGTCCTGCCGTCACAAAAGACCCCGGCACTTTGATCGAGGAGGCGGGGTTGATCCGGCATATCGTTTTCTTCAGCGCGCGGCGAAAAGAGGATGTCGAGGCTGTGCGCACCGGCTTGCTGGCGCTCGGCGACATTCCTCATTCCAGCCTGTTCGAGGTCACGCTCAACACCAAGGTGGATCCGCTGTCGGATGAGGTCGATGTGGTTGTCTATGCGGAGTTCGTCGATGACGCCGCGCTGGCCGCCTACAAGGCGCACCCGCTCTACGCGCAGACCACCAGCAAGGTCAAACCGATGCGTGAACTGCGCTATTCCGCCGATGTCGTCGCGGGGAGCTGATCGAACCTTGCTCCAGGGGCGCCTTTCGACGTCCGGTGAATTGACGGGCGAACTGGCCGGTATTGCGATCAAGTCTTGAACGGCTTTGCGGAATGATGCACATCGCGCCTGCATGACCAAAACCGCAGCCGCAGGCACCCATCCGCTCGATCATCTGGTGCTGCCGACGCACAGCCTCGATGTGGCGCGAGCCCGGCTCACCGCGCTTGGCTTCGTCGTTGCCCCGACCGGAATCCATCCGTTCGGAACGGAAAACTGCTGTGTTTTCCTGGCCGACGGCACCTATCTCGAACCTTTGGCGGTCGGCGACGAGCAGGTGGCGGCAAAGGCTATCGCAGACGGCAATGTCTTCGTCGCGCGTGATCGCGCCTATCGCGACAGCAACGGCGACGAGGGATTTTCCGCCATTGTTCTAGGCACGGGCAATGCCGATGCCGACCATGCACGCTATGTCGATGCCGGCATCTCGGCGGGAGACATGCTGGGTTTTTCGCGCGCCTTCACCGACCCTGCCGGCAAAAGCGACATCGCGTCGTTCAAGCTCGCCTTTGCGGCCGGAGCCGAAGCCACGGACGCCTTTCTGTTTGCCTGCGAGCGGGTCAACGCGCCTGATGTGGATCGCACGGCTTTGCAGGCCCACGCCAACGGCGCGACCGGAATTGTCGAGATCTTGGCGGTCAGCGATGCGCCCGGAAAGCAGCATGGGCTGATTTCCGTGGCGGTGGATGATCCGGCCGCCGACGGGCAGGGCGGCATTTTTCCCTTGCCGAATGCGGATTTGAGCGTGCTTGACCGCGCGGCTTTCACCGCGCGCTTCGGCCTGCCGGCCGGCGCGCCGACAGATCTACGCTTCGCAGCGGTGGTCTTTTCGGTCCGGAACGCCGATGTGACATCGAGGCTGCTTGCAGCCAATTCCGTCCTACACAATATAGCGGGCAATGATATCGTCGTGCGGCGTGCACCCGGACAGGGCGCGGCCTTTATCTTCCGGGAGATCCCATGAGCAAGCCGCAAGCGTCCAATTCGATGGCGCCCAATTCGTCTGTAGCCGTCGGCAATGTCGTCTTCGACAACAGGGCGGCTTTGTCCCTGATCGCCGGCCCGTGCCAGTTTGAATCGCGCCAGCATGCCTTCGACATGGCCGGCGCACTGAAGGAACTGACCGGCAGGCTCGGCATAGGCCTCGTCTACAAGACCAGCTACGACAAGGCCAACCGCACCTCGCTGTCGGCGACGCGCGGCGCCGGCATGGACGCAGCCCTTCCCGTCTTCGACGAACTGCGCAAGGAATTTTCGCTCCCCGTGCTGACCGATGTCCACACCGAGGAGCAGTGCGCCATCGTCGCGCCGCATGTCGATGTCCTGCAGATTCCGGCTTTCCTGTCGCGCCAGACCGACATGCTGGTCGCCGCGGCGAAAACCGGCAAGGTGATCAATGTGAAGAAGGGGCAGTTCCTCGCCCCCTGGGACATGAAGAACGTCGTCGCCAAGATCACCGGTTCCGGCAATGCCAATGTGCTGACCACCGAGCGCGGCGCCTCCTTCGGCTACAACACGCTGGTCTCCGACATGCGCGCTCTTCCCATCATGGCCGAGATCGGCGCGCCGGTGATCTTCGATGCCACCCATTCGGTGCAGCAACCGGGCGGG
>NZ_JBVVQX010000028.1:0-49208 GCF_055811675.1 Mesorhizobium sp. WSM4808 | reverse complement strand
CGGCCGCTCGACGAGCATCTGATGCCGCGGTCGACATTCACCACAATGAAGGAGGAGGACCGCCTTGGACTGGGCGTCCAAGGTGACGGCGCGCAGTGGCTTGCCGAAGCGCGGCAGATGCTCGACTTCAACCTGAAGCGTCTGGCGCACAGAGCGCGGTCCGGAAAGCTCGAAGGTGTTCGTCTTGAAGACGGTACCTTGATCGTGACGCCAACGGCTGGCGAGATTCCGGCGGCGGCCGAGGAACTGAATGCCGAGATCAGCGAACTTTTTCCGCTGGTTGAAGTGCCTGACCTGTTGAGGGAGGTGCACGAATGGACCGGCTTCGCGGATTGCTTCACGCATGTTCGCACGGGCGACACTCCGAGGAACGTCACGGCTATGTTGGCCGGCGTGCTGGCCGATGCGACCAATCTCGGTCCGAAACGGATGGCGAGCGCATCCAAAGGAATCAGCGCTCACCAGATCGGCTGGATGCGCACGTTCCATGCCCGGTCGGAGACCTATTGCGCGGCGCAAGCATGCATCACCGATGCGCACACCCGACATCCGCATTCTCGACTGTGGGGCAACGGAACAACCTCATCGTCCGATGGCCAATTCTTCCGCGCGAGTGACCGAGCCGCAAAGCGCGGCGACATCAATTTGCATTACGGCAGCGAACCAGGATCGAAATTCTACAGCCATCTTTCCGATCAGTACGGCTACTTCAGCATTCTGCCGATCAGTCCGACCGAAAGCGAGGCAGCCTATGTGCTCGATGGGCTATTCGATCAGGACACGATCCTCGATATCCAGGAACACTTCACCGATACGGGCGGTGCGAGTGATCACGTCTTCGGGCTGTTCGCCTTGATCGGCAAACGCTTTGCACCTCGGCTGCGCAACCTCAAGGACCGGAAGTTCCACACGTTCGAGAAAGGCGATGCATATCCGGCATTATCCAACCACATTGGCGCCCCGATCAACGCCACCCTGATTCTTGACCATTGGGACGATCTGCTCCATCTGGCGGCGTCGATCACGACGCGATCCGTGGTGCCGTCCACGATCCTGAAGAAGCTGTCAGCATCACCGAAGGAAAGCCATCTCGCAAGTGCGCTACGGGAACTTGGCCGGATTGAGCGCTCGCTGTTCATGATCGAATGGTACTCAAGTCCAGCGCTACGCCGGCGTTGCCAGGCCGGCCTCAACAAGGGTGAGGCAGCACATAAGCTGAAGCGCGCCGTCTTCTTCCACGAGCGCGGAGAGATCCGGGACCGATCGTTCGAAAGCCAGGCCTTCCGCGCCTCCGGCCTCAACCTCGTCGTCAGCGCGATCGTACACTGGAACACGGTCTACATCGAACGGGCCGCCACCCACTTGCGCAACATGCGTCGCGAGATTCCGGATCATCTGCTCAGGCACATCTCGCCGCTGAGCTGGGAGCACGTCAATCTGACCGGCATCTATACCTGGGACAGCGAGCAGCATCTGCCGGAAGGTTTCCGGTCGCTTCGCCTTCCAGTTGGGCTGCGACGGGCCGCATGAGTTCTTGATCCGTTCGACCTTAGCGTGTCGCTGGGAACAGTTCTTGTTCTGCCCCCAACCACGACGTCCATCAGCCCCTCCGATCAAGCCCGAGCGGACCTGATGGCTTCCTTCAGAAGCAGAGAGCGCTCCGACGCGGGGCGTTGAGCTCGATGGCTGGGGTCAGCAGAACAGCTCTTTTGACGACAGAGGCGTCGCTACAACGCGCACCACCGACTTCGCTTCCGCCGACGGAATGTGCGGTATTCACATATTCAACGAGCGTGCTGCTCCTTATGGCTGAATGTAGAGTCTGGCATACGGGTCAGGGCAAGACGCGCAGGTAGTAAGGTGAGTCGCTCGGCGGGCCGAAGCGGCCGAAAACCTGCGCGATAGTGGACTGCGTATCCTTGTTTGACAGATTCAGGCACGCCTTCAGCAATGTTGAGGTGGCGGCGAAACTGCCAGGGCTTCCACCATCGAAAACGGCAAGGCAGGTTAAAGATAAATAGGTTTTCGCGGGGTCGAATTGATCAAGGATGAAGCAAATGAATGCAGTCGGTTCGCCGTATCTGCTCAGATAGCCACTGATGTGCGGATTCCGACGTGAAGCCGGCCGCCATTCCGATCAAACACCGGCCACCATTCCGGTATGAAGCCGGCCACCATTCCAACCAAAGACCGGCCGGTTTTCGGCACTGAAGATTACCTCCTGGGTCAGCAACTTTGGCATCAATTACCTCGCGATGAACGAGGACATTTTGATGCCGGCAAAGAGAAGGCTGACCATGAGACAGTTAAGACAAATGCTTCGGCTTGCCGGAAGCGGGACCAGCTCCCGCGAGATTGCGGTCGTATTGGGGATAGCGCGCAGTACGGTGCAGGAGGCGTTATCAACTTAACTCGCGTTCAGGGATTTGCGGCATAGACCCGATGTCATGAACCCGCAACCGTCAGCTACAAGCGCCATCGTTTCGCGCCGCAGATCATCGCCCATGCAGTCTGGCTTTACTACAGGTTCCCCTTGAGCCTGCGTCTGGTCGAGGAAATGCTGCTGGAGCGCGGCATCGTGGTTTCGTATGAGACAATCCGCCGGTGGGGCATCAAGTTCGGGCCTGATTACGTTCGAGGTCTTCGCAGAAAGCGGCCGAGCCGAAACGATGTCTGGCACCTGGACGGGGTCGTCATCACCATCGCCGGCAGGAAACACTGGTTGTGGCGCGCCGTTGACCAGGATGGCTATGTGCTCGACGAGATCGTCCAGAACCGCCGCAACACCAAAGCGGCCAAGCGCTTGCTGACGCGGCTGCTGAAGAAGCAAGGCGTCGCGCCGAAGCGCATGATCACCGACAAGCTGCGCTCCTATGGAGCAGCCAGGCGACAGGTGATGCCGGACGTCGAGCATTGGTCGCATAAGGGATTGAACAACCGTGCCGAGAATTCGCATGTGCCGCTGCGAAAACGGGAGCGGATTATGCAAGGCTTCCGATCACCAGGAGCACTGCAACGCTTCGTTTCGATCTTCTCGGCTCTGCGCAATCTCTTCGTCCCGCCCCGCTCAAAACGCTCCGCTCTCGCCACACATATTCACCGCCTGCAGGCCATGGCGGAATGGAAAGCCGTGGCCATGGTCAGCTGACATCAGCGGCCGCAGGTCTCAACGCGTGTATATGCAGACAACGTGACATCGCCCTCGTCGGGCCACTTTTCACTTCCACTCCAGAAGGTCGTGACAAAGCCTCCGTCCAAAGCGGCCTAACGGTACAGGAGGCAAATGGCGTATCCACAGCGAACATCCCGGCGTTCACTCTCCGTTCGACCTTAGCGCAAGATTCTGAGCAGCTCTTGTTCTGGCCCCGAATTGGATCGCTGCTCAACACATGGCCTTTTAGCGGTTATCCTTCATGCAGGATGCTTGCCCGCGCGACTGGATGAACCTGCCCTGTTCCCGAGTACATCCGCCACCGTGACGACCGGAAGAAAATTCGAGCTGATCGTAGGACCGCTCGCTGCCTGAAGACGGCGCTCCGCGCTACATCGGTTTCGTCCGCGGCTATGATCGCGAGCTGCAACGGCGCATTCTCGCCCATCTCAAGAAGCAGGGCGACCAAGCCAATCACGATATTACCTTCATCACCGACTGTGGGGAAGAAGTCCGCTCGCTCGCGGAATGATCGCACCGGCGAGCGAGCATGTCCTCGACTGGTTCCATATCACCATGCGCATCACGGTCCTTTCAGTTCGTGCAAGGGCTCGAAAACCACCGACGAGCAGACCGGACAGGACCTGCTTGAAACCTTGCGCAGGATCAAATGGCATCTCTGCCATCGTAACGTCTATCGTGCCCGTGACGAAATCGCCGACCTGCAGTTCGACCCGGAAGGTCTCGAAACAGGCTAGCCGAACATGCGCAAGTTCCTGACCCCCAATCGGCGAGTTCCAGGCCTACATAGCCTTCCAACAGTGCCAGCCTGATCAATTACGGCGAGAGCTACCGGTCCGGAGATCGCATCGGCGCCTCTGTCGTCAAAAGAGCTGTTCTGCTGACCCCAGCCATCGAGCTCAACGTCCCGCGTCGGAGCGCTCTCTGCTTCTGAAGGAAGCCATCAGCTCCGCTCGGGCTTGATCGGAGGGGCTGATGGACGTCGTGGTTGCTTCGCTCGCCTGCCGCCCCATGGCGAGGCTTTGCGGATTATCAGTCCTCTGCCTCTTCTCCGGTCTCCACAGCGCTGTGGAATGTTCAGTGTTGATGATGAAGCCGCGGCTGTTCACGAGGTTGTTCCTGTCAAATGTACGCGTCAGCTCGTCCTGCGCCTCGCGCGACTTGCCCAAGTGCCGTTCAAACGGCGCTGGCGCGACTTGTCGGGCTTGCTGCTCTTGCAAGACGGCGTGTTGCACCTGCGACCCGGCTGCTGCAAAAGCATCCGCGGGGATTGCGGCAAGCTCGTGCGGCAAGCGGCCCTCCCTCAGTCGGTTTTGCAGCGCCTGCCGGTCGGCGAAGAGATAGTCGAGGTGCAGCGGCAGCTGCGGGACTGGCCGCTCTTCGTTCGCCAATCGAAGAACCAGCTCGCGCGTGCCTTCCACCACAAAGACGCCGCAATCAACACCGTTGTTCTGCCGGGCCATGGCGGGTGTCACAAAGGTGGTCGCGTCCAGTCTTGTTGCGAGCTCTCGTGCAGGTGCGTCATTGGATCCCCGTCTATCGCGCTGATGGATGGAGTCGTAGTGATAGGCGACCGCTCTTTCCGGGTCGCGGCGATCAACGAGCAGCAACGACCAATGCTCGTTGCGTCCATCATTCTCCACCATAGCCATGGGATTGCCACTGTTCACTGGCAGGAACACGAAGTCGGCTGCGACGTCGTTTTGATGATAGATGGACAGCAATGTAGGTTGCGGGTCCCGGTCGTGACGGCGCAGTTGCTGGGAGACCAAGGGATCCACCAGCCGCGTTCGGGCGGCGAGCGCTGGGTGGGCCACCTGCAGGTCCTGCTCCAGCAACCGGTAATCCCTGTGGATATGGGCGTCGCCCAGCAGGTCGGCGCCGAGCACCTCCCCCCGGGGGAGGTTGGACGAGCCTGACGGAAAAGCTCCGATCCGTGCATCGGAAGAGGTGGTCAGATCGACTAATGGAACACCGCGATAGGTGTCTGACAGCATGGCGGTCGCAGGCAAGGCGTGTCCTGGAGCCCTTGCCGGTACTGCCGCCGCTGCAGCTTCCCTCATCGCACCGCTATGGACGAGCCAAACGTCGTTGCCCCCCTCTGGCCTCCGGGCGGTGTAGCCGTGACCGTTAATCTCGTAGTTCCATTCCGGCGTTTCCGCGTCCGGCAAGAGGCCCTGGTGATCCAGGAAAGGGAGCATCGCTTCTGGGACGCGTTGAGTCCCATGGGAGAAGCCTTTGGGGACGGCGAATGAGATATTTATGAAGTCCTCGATCGCAGCGGGGGGTGCCTCAGACCTTGCAAAGGGCGCGGCCTCCGCATGCAGGCTTCGGATATGTTCGGACCCCGTGCCTTGAACGGGTAGCCCTTGCAATGGCAATTCACCCAACTGCTGCATGGGGGGCTGCATCGGCACGCGGCCGCCTGAATTGCCGATTTCGCTCGGCGGCTGCTGAATGGCGGCGGCTTGCGGGGCCCACTGCCTCTCCGCTGGCCGCAACGGCGCCGTCGAATGTTCATTGTTGACGATGAACCGCTCGGGTGGCGGGAGGTTGCCCTGGTCAAGCGCATCCGGCGAGCGCCGGATCTGCTGTTGGCTAGCAGCTAACGCTGGCGGGGCGGCGGTCTCAACTCCGGCGTGCCCAGAGCCGGCCGCTGCCAAAGCGTCCGCCACGATCCTGTCTGACGCGGGCTCCCTATCGCGAACCCGTTCCAGCGCCAAGCGGAGATAACGGTTGCCTGGAAACAACCTCTTGGCGAATTCGATCCGCGAATCGTGATCCAGCCCAGAGATCGTCTGGCCCCGACTGTCAAGCGCCTCAGAAAATTTGCGAAGATTACGACCATAGACACCACGGGTGCTTGGGGCCAAGCTGCTGTCACTGGTCACTTGTTCCAAGACATGCGCGTCTGCCTTTGAGGGCACCGTCACTGGCCACCGGCCAGTCGCTGAATAGCCCGGCTCATGATACGCACGCAGGACGTTCAACGCCGGCTTTATGTCCTTGTTTTGCGGAAAGAAAGTATCGACGTGATCGACCAGGGATTGGTGATTTTTTAGATCAGTCGCTTGGCCACGAGCGCCGAGATCATTCGCCAATCGGCGAAGCGCAGACGAGTATATTCCGAGCGTCGGCGCGCTATGGTGTTGCTGAGCCGCAGCGTGGGCGATCGCCTTATCAATCACGTCCCGGTGTTCGTCCGACAGATGGGGATAGCGGGTAGCACGGACGCCACTCGCGACAGGAGCCGGATCGGCTCGGCGCGGCTCGGCCACGTGCTGCTCAAACCTCACTTGCCGGGCCTGGCCCGCATCCGGCAAGGGGCCATGGCGGAAAGAGAGCATCGCCTCTGGGACGCGTTGAGTCCCATGGGAGAAGCCTTTGGGGAGGGCGAATGAGACGTTTATGGAGTTCTTGATCGCAGCGGGGGGCTCAGCCCTTGCGGAGGGCGCGGCCGCCGCATGCAGCCTTCCGATGTGTTCGGACCCTGTCCCTTGAACGGGTACCCCTTCCAATGGCAATTCACCCAACTGCTGCATGGGGGGCTGCATCGGCACGCGACCGCCCGAATTGCCGATTTCGCTCAGCGGCTGCTGAATGGCGGCGGCTAGCGGCGTATTCAGGACCGTCTGCCTCTCCGCTGACCGCAACAGCGCTGTGGAATGTTCATTGTTGATGATCACCCGCTCGGGTGGCAGGTGGTTGCCCTGGTCAAGCGCATCCGGCGAGGGCCGGATCTGCTGTTGGCTGGCAGCTAACGCCGGCGGGGCGGCGGCCTCAACTCCGGCGTGCCCAGAGCCGGCCGCTGCGAAAGCGTCGGCCACGATGCTGTTGAGGTCACCCGGTCCAGCGGGCATCCCTGGGTCGCTGAAAAAAGACGAGGCGGCTTGATCATCCTGCCATTGCTGAGGCACTTCGCTCAACAGCACTTCGCTCAACCCCTGTTCCAGTCGCAGAAGCTCCTCTGGATTGGTTGGCGACTCGTCAGCTTGATCGAACAGCCTCCGGGCCTCGGCCAGGTGCTGCTCAACGCCCCCTTGCCGGGCCTGGACCGCTCGCCCCTCTTCCAAGCCGACGTTCTGCACCTGCGACAAAGCATCGCTGAAACCCTGTTCCAGTCGCAGAAGCTGCTCTGGATTGGCTGGCGACTCGTCAGCTTGATCGAACAGCCTCCGGGCCTCGGCCACGTGCTGCTCAACGCCCACTTGCCGGGCCTGGACCGCTTGCCCCTCTTCCAAGCCGGCGTCCTGCACCTGCGACGAAGCTGTTACACGGGATGGATTACTATTTCGCGGGTCCACACTAGCCTCACATCAAACTGTATCGTCAAAGTCCTGCGCCAATCCACGCAGCGGCTCATCGGGTTGAGATTCTGCCGGGAGCCCCTCGCCTGCTTGCATCAAGGGTACCGGCTCCGGGAGGGCGCCTGTCTGGTTTTCAAAGATGCGTTTCAGAATGCGATCCGAAAAATATCGCACCTTCCTCAATTGCAATGGTGGCAAACCTTTGATGAGAACGATCTCTACTCGTCGTTGAGCAGCCGCACCTGTTCGGGACGCAACAGCGGTGCACCCTGATGTGAATTCTGGATGTTCCAATCGAACGTTCGCGCCTGGTTGTAGGAAATCGATTGGGCTTGAAACGTGTATTCACCGATAGCTTTGGAAATGTAGTTCGGAGTCTCGTCATCGGCAGTGGCCATGAACACTTGCAGGCCGGTATTGCTGAGAAAATTCTGCTTGCCAGCCTCGCCATAGGCCCCCGTCAGTGCCGAGAGGCTTTGGATGATGAGCATGAAGCGACCCTTGTAGCCCGCGATGGTCGTAATTGCGGTCTCGATCGCCTCCAGCTTACCCAAGTGCTTGAATTCATCGAGCAGAAAGAAGTGCAACGTCCTGAACTGCACGTCGCGCTTGCCTCTCGGCGGATTTGAAGCTACCAAGATCGCGTGCTGTATCGCGCGGGTTAGCGGTTACTAACCGTTCTGCAACATGGTCAATGGCCCGTCTGGAAGGTCAAGGTCCTCGGCCCTCCTCCCGTCGCGGGATGAACTTCCAGCTGCACGTGTCCGTTTGCTATCGCGATCCATTGCTCAGCTTCCAAAGTCGTTTCTGTACCCCATGAGGTTACCATCGAAGCTTGATCCGCTAAACCAATATGGTGTTACACTTGTAGTCTCGCAGAGGCTTCTCCCAGCTCTCTGGGCCACGTCGAGAGCCGTAACCGGATCAGGACTGGGCTTTCTGGCTGGCTGCGGCTTCGCTTTGAATGATCCGGCCTGGCATGCTTCAGTCGGCGATATCCTTCACAAGCGCGACATTCCGGCTGCGGTGACGCTTATGTCTGTCGGATACAACCGTGTGCGCAGCGTCGGCCCGGCTTTGGGGGCGTTATCCTGGTATTCTTTGGACCGCTGGCCGCTTTCGCCCTGGCCGCGCTGAGTGATCTCGCGCCTCTAGGCGCAATATGGCGTACTAAATCGAAAGTTCGCTCCTCGCCTCTCCCTCGTGAGAGAATGATAACGGCTGTTCACGACGGGTTGCGCTTCACCGTGATGTCCTTGGAGATCAGGGCGGCGATCGCCCGTGCAACCCTTTTCGGCTTGGCCAGCATTGCCATCCTCGCGCTGCTCCCGCTCGTCGTGCGGGATCAGTTGAAGAGCGGCCCGATCGTCTACGGCATTTTACTGCCCGGGTTCGGAATGGGGGCTTTCATGGCGGGCATGAGCAACAGCTTTCTAATGAAGATCACGTCCCAACACAGGCTGGTATCATTCATTCGCCTATGTCGCCTGTGCAGCATGTTGCCTTTGCCTTGCACTTACATCGTCCGTCCCGGTGGCGGCCATTTCGCTGGCACTTGGTGGCGCGGGTTGGCTTATCACATGGACGGGCATTGACGTGTCGGTGCAGCTGGCAAGCCCAAGGTGGGTTGTCGGCCGCACGCTCTCGATCTACTACGCCTTGAGCGCTGGCGATATGGCTGCCGGCAGCTGGATCTGGGGCTCCGTCGCGCAGAATTACTCCCTGACATGGCAGGAGTGGCCCGATCGTTGCCAAGGTCGACTATTCCATATCCGAAAAGAATATCGACGCCTTTCCCGGCTGTATGCGCGCAAAGCGCCACGCTCTTAGCCGTGCTGGTGCACAAAACTGGACTCTCCAGCGCAATCTTCAAACGCCTTCACTTTGGACGGAGACGTTCCGCACGCCAACCTGGATGGACTTTCTTCGCTTGAATCATCGGCTCACGGCAGCGGATAAGGAAGCAGACGAACATCTTCTCGCGCTGCATGGTGGCGAACTTCCTCCACGCTTTCGATCGAGCGAACGACCGAGGAAGCTCGTAGCCGTGCCTCAACAATCGTTTCTCGTCCTCCGAGGTGACGTCGTCATGAAGCTGTCAGCCGACGAACAGGCGCAATCGTCCCCTGGGCTGAGCGGAAGGTTCGCACGGTGCCCTCTGCAGGAACCGATCTGTAGACCGACGTTCCAGTCTGCCATTTTATGCGACTGGAAACGCACAAAACGAGAACAAACCGAGTTATCGATCCTTAGCTTGTCCGGTTTGAGCTTTGAGCTTTAGTTGAGCCTCCACGCGCTCTCCACTCACAACCGCCAATCTCACGTTTCGCCACGTCGTTTGATGTGCAGAGAATGCCGGTCTCGCCCTCGCGTCACTCCCCCTGCCGTTGTTTACATGATATGGCACAGCCTAAGCGATATTCAGTAATCCACGGGGGCCAAATCATATGCATCTTCACTCTTTGACTTTTAGGAACTTTCGTAGATTGAGAGATACACGCGTCGAGTTTGCAAACGATCTGACAATATTTGTTGGAGCCAACAACAGCGGCAAAACGTCTGCAACTCATGCTGTGGACCTATTTTTGTCCGGTTCTAAGGACAAATTCACTGTCAATGATTTCAGCGCAGATTGCTGGCCGGGCTTTGAAAATTTTCCGGCAGAAGATGCGGCTGAGCAAGCCTTCGAATTTCCAGCCATAACTCTTGATGTGTGGATCAGCGTTGATCCGGACAGTCTCTACCGGGTCGTAGATCTCCTGCCCCGAGCCGCATGGGAAGGCGCACTCGTCGGCGTCCGAATTGAGTTTGCCGTGAAGAATGCCGCCCAGACGCTGGCCAGCTACCGGAGGATGGCGACCGAGGCCGCGAATTTCGCGCAGACCAAGGCCGAGCATGGCGCGGACTACAAGCCCTGGCCTCGCCACATGCGAGACTACCTCGCGCGAGAGCTGAAGAATGAATACGGCTTGCGCTATTTCATCCTCGACGAAGCGTCACTCGACCCCGCGAACGCTGGCGAGACTTATACGCCGAAGGAGATTCTGGGAGACACCGAGCGCACGGGCCACTCGATCATCAATTCCCTGATCAAGGTGGACTTCCTGAGCGCGCAACGACACTTGAGCGACGGAAACGCACAGGCTCGAACCGAAGATCTGTCTAAGCGCCTCAGCCGTTTCTACACGCGCAACCAGAGCAAGCGCGAAGACGACCACAACGCCCTGCGCGCGTTGGCGCTATCTGAAGACCAATTGACGAAGCATTTTTCAGACGTGTTCAAGGATACGTTCAAATCGCTGCGCAAGCTCGGGTATCCCGGCCTTGCCAACCCTTCACTGGAGATCCGCGCCGCCCTACGGCTGGAGCGCCTGATGGGCGATCAGCAGGCCAAAGTTCACTACCTGCTCGAACAGGCGATCGGTGGTGCAGAAGCTCTGTCCCTTCCCGACAGCTACAACGGGTTGGGTTTTAAAAACCTCATTTACATGGGCGTCGAACTCCTCGACCTCCATGCTGCGTGGTCGGTTACAGAAGAAGGTGAGGAAGAAAAGCGCCAGCCAATCCACCTGATGTTCATCGAGGAGCCGGAGGCGCATATGCACGCGCAACTCCAGCAGGCCTTCGTTCGCAAGCTCACCGAACTCATCCCGCCCGCAGGCGCGGACGCTCACGCCACGCAGTTCGTGATCACGACACATTCTCCGCACATCCTGTACGAGCGGGGCTTCAAACCGATACGCTATTTCCGCCGTTCGGCAGAAATCGGCTCCAAGCAAAGCTCGTCTGTTTTCAACCTCTCAGCCTTCTACGAGAGCAACAAGGAAGACCGGGACTTCCTGCAGCGATATATGAAGCTGACGCATTGCGACCTCTTCTTCGCTGACGGCGCAATCCTTGTTGAGGGCAACGTCGAGCGCCTCGTACTTCCGTTGATGATCGGACACGGCGCTGAGAAGCTGAACGCTGCTTATCTCAGCATTCTTGAGGTTGGCGGCGCCTTCGCCTTTCGCTTCCAGAAGCTGATTGAGTTTCTCGGCCTGCCAACCCTGATCGTGACGGACCTCGACAGCGTGTACCCTCCCAGGCCCAAGGACGCTCCTGAAGCCGCACCGGACGCCAATGGGAACGCCGCTACCCAAAGCGATAACGACGCGCGTGAAGACGAAGACGATGAGCTTGATGATGAAGTTACGGCTGAAGGAGATGAGCCGAAGCCAAGCTCAAAATGCCCTGCCGGAACGGCTGGAGCTGTGACGGCAAACCAGACCCTACGCCAGTGGCTCCCTGGCAAGATGCTGATTGAAGACCTCCTGGCCGCGGCGCCTGAAAGTAAGCTGCAAGCGCCCCAGAATGGCTTGGGTGCGCATGTGATGGTGACGTATCAGTGCCCCGTGACCGTAACGTGGGGAGCGGAGACGGCTGAGCTGAAGAGCCGAACCCTCGAAGAGGCCTTCGCTTACGAAAACCTTGAATGGTGCCAGAAGAAGGAGCACCACGATCTGAAGCTGCGATGGAGCAAGGCGGGAACCATGCCGCTGACCGATCTCGCTTCGAAAATTCACACGCGCGTCAAAGGCCAGCATTTCAAGAAGACCAACTTCGCCTTGGGTCTCTTGGCTAGCAGTGACGCTACATGGGTCGTCCCTACTTACATCCAGCAGGGCTTGGACTGGCTGACTCAACACGTGGCGATCGTAGAAGAAGAGACGGATGACACGGCTGAAGTCGCGGGCGCCCCAGAAGCTCCTACCCAACCTCAGAACGTTCAGGTGACTCAATGACCAGCCGCGCGGGAAAGCCAGATACGACGGCTGATATTGCACTGAGAACCTTGCTAGACGATGACGCGTCTACCGGGTTCGTGATGGTCTCAGGTGCAGGGTCGGGAAAGACGACCTCGATCGTCAAAGCGCTCGATCATCTTCTGAAAACACGAGGCCGAGCTCTCCGAGCGCGGTCCAAAAAGATCGCCTGCATTACTTATACAGAAGTCGCGGTCGCCGAGATCTGGGGTGATGTCGGCAACAATCCGCTGTTCCACGTGTCCACGATCCACAGCTTCCTCTGGGCGGCCGTGAAGCCGTTTCAGATCGACATCGCAAGCTGGGTCGGGCGTCGGCTCGACAAAAAAATCACAGACACTGAAACTGAGATTGCAGGATTTACGAACAGGACGCGGGCACCGACGCGCGAACGCAAAAACGCCGACCTCGAACGGTATCGAGCCCAAAAGCTCACGGTCAGTGATGTGGAACGCTTCACCTACGGTGTCGGGAGCGACTACCCTAAGGGCATTCTGGGGCACGACGACATTATCAAGCTTTCGACCGAGCTGATCCGCGACTTTCCGGTCATCGCCAAAGTGGTCGGGCAGAAGTACCCGTTCATCTTTGTCGATGAGAGTCAGGACACCGATCCGGATGTCGTCGCGGCACTCCAGGCGATCTCAGCCTTGCTTGGCAGTAAGTTCTGCCTTGGGTTCATTGGCGATCCGATGCAAAAAATCTACACATCCGGGGCCGGCGTCATAGCACCTCTCGAGGGCTGGAAGTCTATCGAGAAGCCTGAAAATTTTCGCTGCCCTATCGCTGTCCTCAATGTGATCAATCAGATCCGCGCGGGCGATGACGGTCTTGTTCAGACCGGCGGCAAAACGAAAGAGGTCGGAGGCGCACGCGTTTCGGTCCAAGGCTCGGCGAAACTGCTCGTGGTGTCGAAGACCGACCGTACTCAGAGCCTAGCTGACGCGCGACAGTGGCTAGCACACCACAACAACGACGCCCTTTGGCTCAGCGATGAATCTGACGCTGACGTGAAGGTCTTGGTGATTGCCCACCGGATGGCCGCCAATCGCCTTGGCTTCGGCTCCCTGTACGAAGCCTTCCACGACAAGACGTCTGACCGTCTCAGAGACGGTTTCGATGACGGCACACATTGGGCCGTCACCCCTCTGCTGAAGCTGCTGGCCCCCTTGATGCTAGCCGATGCCGATGACGATCAGTTCGAGGTTATGAGCCTTCTGCGTCGCCATGCGCCTTTTTTGCAGCGCGATTACATGCAGGCGAACGCTGTGCCCGGCATTTTGAAAGACATGGACACTCGGGTGAAAGCACTCGCGCAGATTTGCGGAGAGGCTTCAGCGACCCCTGCTTTTGCTGCGTTCGAGCATCTGCGGGGCGGAGGCATGTTCAAGCTGGATGATCGCATCCTCGCGGCAATGGCCGAATACGATGCTGCGGCTCCATCAGTTGAAAGCGGCGACCATGCTGCTTTGGTGAAGCTCCTTCACACGCCAATCCGCCAGCTATGGGGCTATCGTCGCTACATTGAGGAGCAGTCGCCGTTCGAAACGCATCAGGGGGTAAAGGGCGCGGAATTCAGCCGTGTTCTCACGATCCTCGATGACGAAGAAGGTCGCCATAATCAGTTCAATTACGGCAAGTATTTCGGCATTACGCCCCCCTCCGACACGGACGAGCAGAACATTCGGGACGGCAAGGAAACGACGGTAATGCGCACCCGTCGCCTTCTTTATGTCTGCTGCTCCAGAGCCGGCGACGATCTGGGTGTTGTTTTTTTCGCGGACGACCCCGCGCAGGCTCACGCCGCTATCGTCGCGTCCGGCCTGTTTCACCTTCAGGACGTCATCAATCTCGCCGCTGCCTAGGCCACTATAAGCCTACCATCCTGTCAGAAGGGCTATCGACCTGTGGCGTCTTGGAAATCGTTCCACATAGTCTAAATGCCAAGCGGCTATGCTCGGCACAGATGCAGCCCACGGCAAGGGCGTCTGGATAGTCGGGGGTTCCATGTACCCCCGGCACACAGCTTTTTGCTGTCCACAGAGAGGCCTATCCCTCCGGTTGATGTTTAACCGGCAACTGAGCCCTGAGCCATCCGACCTGGTAACCAGCTGACGGGGCGGCAGGCGCGATGTGACGCTTAAGTGCGATCCGACAAACCTGTTGCCGGTCGGGAGCTATTCATGTGTGGATCTCCGCGCTAGGTGCGGATCTTCCAACAATTCGCGTGGATGACCTCCCCTTCCCTTGGGGCGACGGGGTTGATAAGCACCTACCTTCAACGCTACGCCCTCCTGTAGGTTGTTTCGTCTGGATGCCAACTCGAGCGGTTAGCTCAACACCACGTCGATAAAGCCCTTTCCTTCCCTGATTCGTTCGAAGTCGGTGCGCAGAGGCTGGGCTCTGTCGAGCCATTCCCGCTCATAGGCTTCAAAATCCGCTGGATCTTTCGGTTTGAAATCTTTGAGGTCAGGCTTGTAGATTCGGGTATCGCCAACGCGCCGCGCTATTTCAGTCATCAGCAGCCCTCGCGGAATCGTGCGATATTTCCCACGTTCGGTCGACACAACCGCCATTGCTTTCGACTGCTGGCCGGCCGCCGGCACCGGCAGGATTGCATCCAGGATCGCAGTCGCCTCGCTCGGCTTTCCTTTGCCCATATCCCAGGGTGTACTGTTTTCACTGCCATGATGGCCGATTTTGAGGAAATCGACGGCTTTGCCGAGCAGATCTCGGCGCTCGTTCCACATCACATTCCACGAGCCGTTCATCTTGCTCTCTTTGAAGTCGCCGTTCCATTCAGCGTCACCGACAAACAGCAAGCGCTTCTTGTTCCATTCGATCAGCAGAACGATGCTGGAGTTGTTTTTCAGCGTGCCGTCCAGTTCGGCGAATGCCAAAGCGTTCGACTGCATGCGGGCGCGAAGGGCGCGAAAAGAGGCGGGACTGATATTGCGAGGCGAAGGTGGCTCTTGGGCTTCTGCTGTCGCATCAAACTCTTTTTCCGCGTCGAACGCGGCCGCTCCCAGCACGCCCTTCAAGGTACGCTGAGCGGTTGCGCCGAGATAAAAACGATCGAAATCAGCCTCCGGCCCCAGGATGTTGATCTTCGCTTTATTGAGTGCAATGCCATGCGTTTCATTGGTTTCGCCTGCTTGCACGTAGGTCGGCTCTTCGCCATCGAGCAACGTTTTGCGCAACGTCTGCATGGCGCCTTTGTTGTCGATCTGGAAAACTGACAAGAGCTCGCTTGCGCGAGGGCTGAGAGTGGGGCCAAGTGCTGCTAGTCCCCGCATGGCCTGCTCAGCGACCCCTCTAATCTTGCGGGTCTTTCCCGCCTGCGGATGTTTGGGATTCATTGCACAGTTCATCCAAACCGCGCCTACCTTCATGTTCTCGAACAGCTTGGGATCGAAGCCCGCTATGTGATCCTTGTGCTCATGCGTGACAACGACAAGATCAAGCCGCTTTTTTCCATCCTGTGTGTTTGGCAATTCGGTCTCGAGCTGTTTCATCGCCGCGACAAGAAGCTTCCCTTCGCTCCAGGTGCCGCAGTCGATCAGCATATGGAATGCATCTTCCTTCTTGTCGGTTTTGCCGGGGATGCGAACATAGATGCAGTCGCCCAGACCGACGTCATAAAGGCGGATCAGGAGCTCATTTGCCATCTAAGCGCTCCCAGGCTGGAATCATCGTCATCATAAACATGAAAGTGCGGCGAGAGCTCAAACCGAACCGAGCCGTCAACTTCGCGCGCGATCAGCGGCGGCGTAAGGCTTCCAACGAGACCTTCGGGGCCCGCTAGTTCCTCACCAACCATCCCCTCCTCGATGCGTCTGGCAAGTGCGTCGAGATAATCCTGCCTGCGCTGCTTGCCAGCCTCGACTTCAGCTAAGGCGACCTGCTCAGTGCCAAAGAGTTTTTTGCGCGATTTCACCTTCTCTATCGCCACGCTTGCGGTGGCAAAGGGTTCGCTGCCTGGCTTGCGCGCCCAATAAAGCAGGCTGCCATTGACGTCGAAGACCATTGTCCCGCCACAGAGCAAGCTGGTCGTCTTGCCACTAAAAGAGCCAAACTGCGTGCCCGCTAACGCCAAGTCCTCGCGCCACAGATATTGGAGGATGATCTGTTTGGGCTGGAAGAGACCTGGACCGACCATCTTCTCGGAGGTGAAGACCTCATCGACGATAATGTCGACATGGTCGGGAACGAACAGCTTGTCGCGGTTGTCATCGAGATACCGGTAGGCTGCGGCACGCGAACTCCCGATGAGCTCCGGATCGTGCGTAATTGTTCCTGGCATCCGATCGTACAAGGGCGCGCGCGCCAGCAGGTCGGTCCTCTCCTCCGCGGTCATGATCTCGCGATGGACGAAAATGTCCGCGATCATCTCGCGATAGTTGTTGGGATCAGTTGGGTTTGCGATCGCGAGGTTGCGCATGACAGCGCGCGCGTAGTCGTTGAACGTAACCTCGACTGGCGGCAAAAGATCAAGCGCCTGGATGGCAATTATCTGCATCTGGGCGACCGCATATTGTAGCGATTGAGCTGGAGTGTGTGTCTCCCCGCCGCTGCGCTCTCGTTTGAGATATTGCTCGGTCAACGCAACGAAGATGTCGAACATGGCTCCGGTCATCACCTCCGAGAGCGCGTGAGGTTCAATCTCATCCTTGTATTCGCCCAGCAAATGCTCGTTAGCCGCGCTACGAAGATATGGTTGTCCTGACACGGCGTTGCCGAACTCTGTGGCGACAGATGCGATGAGTTCGTCACCGGATTTCGTCTTCAAGTGGCCCTTGGTCCTGGCCGCAAGCTCCTTACGGAACGAATTGTTCCGCAGCGTCATCAAGATTGCGGTCAAGTCCCCAAGGAATTCGTGAAAGGCACCTGTCTGTGGTGAGACCGCCTCCAAGTAGTATGGGCGAATCCCATCCAGCAGGGCATGGCCGAACTCGTGATTGACGATATCGCTGGATAGGCAGGTGTGAATTCGCTGACCGCTGTCGTCGTCAAAATAGTAGAACTGGAGCGACTTGCTCTGGCGATCATAATAGGCATTTGCGCCGTAACCGGCATTCGGCGTGACCAGAAGCCGATTGCCTTCGAACGCCCAGGAGATGCGCCGGCCGAGGCCGCTTGGGCTCTCGAAGAAATCAAGTGTGCTTTGCAGAATTGCCCAAGTGCTGACCTGGCGGAAGTGAGCGGTTTCTTTTAACGCTCGATCGATCCTGTGCCCCTTCGGATCGAGAAAAACCTTCTCGCCGACGCTCCATTTGGCCGGATCTTCCAACGTATTTGTGGTGCTGTCGTAATCGACAATAGCGAACCTTGCACTTGTGGGGCCATCGCCAATGCGTGGCTCCCAAGGCACATAAAAATCGTCATCGATTTCCAGGCCGGGATTCTTCTTCGCAACAAGGGGATCCTTGTAATATGTGTCGAAGCGGACCTTGAGGCCGAGCTTCTTCTGCGTCGCCCCATCCAGGAACCGTCGAGAAGCGTAGACGTCTCGCGTCTCTGCAGGTGACAGGGCCACCGCCACAGCCTTTTCACCCTTCTTAACGGGACTGCTCTTTTTCGCCACCTGCATCCCCCTGCAATCGTGAACTTGGAGGCGTTACGACTCTCTGCCCTAACTGCCGGCTTCTTTTGCCAGGCGATCTTTCATCAGGTCACCATAAGGCTCGACATCGAACGCCGTTGGAAAATTCTCTGGCTTATATCCCAAGATGGCTGCCTTCCGATCCAGAACCGACTGATGAACAAACGGCCGCGGCTCCTGTTTCTCGATCATGCGAGGCTCGGCCTGCGGAATATAGAAACCGAGGGCGGATTTTCGCTTCCATTCACGCAATTTGACCGATTTTGGAATCCACTCGAGCGGCTTCCAGCCCCACGTCACTGAATCGTGCACGGCCCCAAGTGGATTCGGGCCGACGAAGTTCATCTTCCCCTCGCTCTCCCCTGTTCCGAAGACGAGGCGCTCCCGCATCCGAGAATTGATCTGCAATCCAAACGCGGTGGCTTCATCAATCATCCAGTCGAGCGGAAACTTAGAGATAGCGCCGTCCTCTTCAGGATAGCCACTCCCAACATCCGAATGACACCCGGCGAACCAGACTTGCTTGATATCTTGTTCTTTTGCTGGCGCAGTTTTGTCGAAAGGATCTTCGACAAACGGCTGTGGTTCGACCCACCGGTTCAGTCGGAACATGCGACGATGCTCATCGATCGCAATCGCGTGGCGAAAGACCTCGACGCTCGGGTTGGTCCTTGTATGTGGCAGTGTCTGGAGCTGCGGCAGAAGTCGGTCCTTTCGCGGCACGATGACCGACGCAACCGTATCCCAGACACCAAGAAATTTGATACGAGCGTCTCGGGCTCCAGAGACTTTGGAGAAGTGCCAGGCGACGTTTAGGTCGTTCTCGTCGCTGGCCTGCTTATAGGAGCTTACAGCATATCGAAGGATGTTAAGCTGATCTGGCTGCAGCAGGCCGATCATGTGGATCAGGCCCCCAACGGCGCGGACTGTGTAGGCACCGCGGCTGAAGCCAAAGAGGAAAATTGCGTCCCCTTCGACGTAGTGCTGGCAGATGAATGCGTAGGCACCCGCGATTTCAGTGTCGAGCCCATATCCCGTGGCCAGTTCAAACACCGATTTGGTGTTTTGCCGCCAACGGGCCCACGCGTTGCTGGTGCCGATCGTGCCTACGCCAGCGTCGTAATAGACGCGCTGTTCCTCATTCTTCTTCAGAATGCGGAACAGTTTCAAAACGTTCGAGAGATTGCGCTCGATCTGGTTGCCCGTACCGTCGCAGCAGACGACAATGTTTTTCCCCACCTTGTCTTACGCTCCCCCACTGATGTATCTAGACTAAACTGGACGACTTTGAACTTCTTCCATCTAGCACGGTTTTTCGTGCCGGGCCCTCCCCGAAGCAGTTTAAACTCCGTTTGGGGCTCGCATTTCCTGCGAATACAGACCCTCAGGTCGAAAGCACACCGCGAATAGAAGTGCGATAATTGTTGCACTCCTCTAGGATTCTGTAATCCGAATCACTGCGTGCAAAGTTATTTCCTGGACAGCAACACCGGCATGGACATCCAAAAGGCAATCTCTAGCCTCCTCAATCCATCGAAGTTAGGCGCGCACGTCGCCTGCGCCGTCGCGCACGACGCGCCATGCGAGGGCGACGGGCCACGGACTGCACTGCTCCATGTGCGATTCAAGGAAGACGAACCGCAGGTCGATGCCCTTGCGGAGTTTCTGTGGGGCCAATGCATGTACTACGCTCTGCCGCGAAAGCGGCGGCTTGAGTACACGGCGGCGATCGAGAAGGATTTCACACTGATTGCCCGGGTGCATCAGGCCGTGCGAGACGTCTTCATCACCTTCAATGCAACCAGCCCGTCGCGCGCAAGTGAACTAGGCGAGGTGCTCGCCTATTGCGTCGTTCAGCACCATCTTTCAGCGGCACAGGTCGCGGCAAAAATGGCGCTCAAAACCTCCGCCAACATGCCGGTTCACGGCCTAGACGGAATCCACGCCGCATTTGAAGGCGATGCCCTGACAATCTTTTTTCCGGAATCGAAGCTGGCGGGGAGCGCCAACGCTGGCCTTAAGGACTATGCCAAATCCGCCGCGGGATTTCTCGCCAACCGGAAACAGTACCTTCGCGAATATGAACTGGTATCGGACCTTGGGCACTTGGACTCTCTGGAAGGCGCGGCCCGGGAATCGGCGCTCGATTTCTTCGACATCGTCGGCAAACCCGATCTGCCGAGGCGCGAACGTTCTGTCGGAGTGATCTGCTATTCCGACCGCCGGTTTAATTCCAAATTACCCGTCTCCGATGGTCCCGTGAACGCGCACGAGGAACATTTCGCGGGCCTCTACCGAACGGATCACAAACGGCATCGCAGCGCAGCGAACAAACATATCAAGGCGTCAGGAGCTGACACCGCAAAGAGCCTCCTGTTCCTTGTGGCGGTTCCCGACGTCAATGTCCTGCGCAAGGCCTTTTACCAGGCGATGGGAGTGGAGCCTCCTAGCGAAGATATTCCAGCCGCGCCTGAAGATGAGGAGGACAGCGCGTCCGAGTCGGGGGAGGAGCTAGACCTCGTGGCGCCGGTCGAGAGCACTGTTGCATGACCTTCGCCCTGGACCTTTCCCGTCGGCTTGAGACCCACGAGGCCTTCCGATTCGACTTCGACCGCCTTCAGGCGGAAGCCGCCTTTGCCACTCTCCCCCGCACAATCGAGTCGCGCCGCATCGGGATGGATCGGCAGGATATACTGCGCCTGATGTACTGCGCCGGCGTGTTCGCCCAGACCGACGACGAGACCCTTCGGGCGCTTGCACAGGCGATCTCCCTGGGTGCCCTTCTAGTTGGTCGCGACGACATTCCAGTAGACGCCAGCCTTCGCCTTTTGACCGATCTCGGCAATTTCCCCGCCCTAACGTACGCGGAAGTCCAGCATGAGTCAGGCGGCACGATTCGGCAGGCCTTGCGGGCGGCAATCTCACGAGAGGTGAATGGCATCGACGTCGGCAGCGAGCGAATTGCTCTTACCGATTTCCAGAAACGCGCTTGGGATCGGCTTGGCCAGGCAGCTGCGCTGGCTATTTCCGCTCCGACTTCGGCCGGTAAGTCCTTTCTAGTGATCGAGCACCTCTGCAGGAGCGCAGAACGGTTGGCGATCTTCCGGGCGGTTTATGTCGCACCCACGCGCGCGCTCCTCTCGGAGGTCTATGCCTCGATCCAGCGCCGACTAAGAGATGAAGTCGGCGTTCGCGTTTCGACGGTGCCAACGATCGACCCGGCGGCCCCCGAGCGTCAGATATTCGTGCTGACCCAGGAAAGATTGCAAGTTCTGCTGGCGGTCTCGGCTATAGATTTCGACTTGGTGATCGTTGATGAGGCGCAGAATTTTTCGGACGGTGCCCGAGGGATGATCCTGCAGGAATGCCTCGAACAGGCGATTGCTCGACGGCCGAACACTCGCCTAGTCTTGTTGGCGCCCGGGGCGGAGGGTTTCGACACCGTCGCCGACTCCATTGGCCTGAAGGGACTGGAAGCGTCTGTTTCACTTCTGCCATCAGTCATACAAAACCGTATCCTGGTCAGCCGGGCGGCCGAGCCGAGGACCCTCGCTCTGCGCCTCCTGACCGCTCTTGGCTCGACGTCGCTAGGCGTGGTTCAGAGCGAACGAGGGTTCGACCACCCGGCCAGTCGCCTCGCGGCGGTCGCGCTGGAGCTCGGACGCACCGGCGGTTCTCTGGTGTACGCGACGGGACCCAAGGACGCCGAAACGGTAGCCCTACAGCTACACCAGGATTGCCGAGAAAGCGGCGATAAAGTGCTCGAAGATTTGGCGCAGTTCATTGAAAAGCACATCCATCCCCGATATGCTCTCGCAGCCTTGGTCCGGCGCGGCGTAGCTTTTCACTACGGCAAGATGCCGACGCTGCTGCGGGAGTCTATTGAGGGTGCCTTCAAGTCCGGCGCGCTGAAGTTCCTTGCATGTACCACGACCCTCTTTCAAGGCGTCAACCTTCCCGCCCGCAACGTCTTCATCGACACCCCCACACGGGGAACTAACTCGCGGCTGGATCCGGCAGCGCTGTGGAATTTTGCGGGACGCGCAGGTCGGATGAAGGCGGACATCGTTGGAAATGTTTTTCTCGTTGACTACGACGAGTGGCCGGATAAGCCGATGAACAGCTTCGTCGGCTACCGGATCGAACCTGCATTCGGAAAGGCCGCCGCCGACCATGGATCCGCCATATTACAAGCCCTGGCCGGCGAACTGCCAAGGATGGTACCTGGCGATGAGGTGGCGGGGAAGGTTCGTGCGGCTGCGGGCCTGCTCATAGCAAGAGCCGCCAGAGGCGACGTGGCTCTTTTTGCGTCACGATCCCTGTCCTCGTTCGCGGCAAAAGATCGCGACGCCCTAGTCGTCGCGGCCCAAGCTGCGAGCGATGGGATCGGCCTGCCCGCGACGCTGCTGTCCACAAACTGGACCGTAGATCCTTTCGGGTTGAAGCGCCTGTTCAATGAATTGGTCAGCAAGATCGTAGCCGGCGAAATCGACGGATTGATCCCAGTCAACCCGCACGACTATCTGCCGGCGCGTAAAGCGTATGAGTCGATTTTCATGCGTGCACAGAGGCTGGTGAATCTGTCCGCCAGCAGGTTCCCCGCATTGGTCGCCGGCGTCGCGGTCAAATGGATGCAGGGCACGCCCTACCCCGTTCTTCTTGCCGACGCTATCCGGCGCGAAGAGCGATCCCTTGCGAAAAAGATCAAGGCCTATGAGGATGAAATTGCATCGAATCCGAAGTCACGCAAACGTCGGCCGAAACCGATCGACATCAATGATGTGATCCGTAAGGAATTCGACCTCATTGAGGACGTCATCCGCTTCCAGTATGTGCAACTCGGTAAAGCCTACATTGATGTCCTGGCATTGCGGCACTGCGGATTCGAAGCGCGGATCAAAGAAATCTTTGACTTCTCACTGGCGCTTGAGCTCGGTGTATGTACGAGGTCTGGTTGGTCTTTCATGGAACTTGGACTTTCGCGGATCGCTGCCGCTGCGCTTGAGCCTCATTTCCCAAACTCCGATTTGAGCGTCCAGCACGCGCGGGACTGGTTGCGCAAACTAGACGTGACTCAACTCCAAATCAGTTCGGTGATCGTCGACGAGATGCTCAGCTTGGGGCTGATAGAATTGGAGAATTTCGCTTAGGCGGCCTTATTTGGCCAAAGGCCTTGTCAGCCCTCATCCAACTTGCCTGGCGGTCTCATTGCAGAGGCCAGAAACGGGCGTATTGGAATTCGACGCTTACCGCCACCGGCGCCTGTCTGGGCCACCCGTCAAGAAGTGCCGGGGCGGCTCCTGTGCCTATGAGGGAAGGTGTGGCTTAAAGTTGGCAGTCACCCGGGGAATGATGCGATTCATACGGGGCCAGTATGGGAAGCGTGTCAAGCATGGCGGTATGCTCGGATACGTATTTGATGGCAACTTCGCTTCGGCATTCGCTGCGATCACGGCAGCAATCCGAGCGCGTCTCGCGGACCTAGGCATGGATGCGCCGGGCGAGATGAAGCAATCTTCCAATCGGCCGCATGACAGCAATTGCCGAGAGACCTATCACAGGAGAGGTGAACTGCGCCCGTTGATCTTACACCACCAAGTCGTTCCAGTCGGACGGTAGAGAAGCGCCACGCTCCGACCTCGCCGTTGCGGCCGACAGAAGCCGAAGTGTTCGCTCGATCTCCGATCTCCGATCTCCGATCTCCGATCGCCGGGTGGCACGTGAGCTAACTGATCTGGTCAGCCGTCGCGGGAAGCCGGACATGATCGAAAAGCGAACTGTTTGGATCAAGCTGGCAATACGTCTGCAAATTCCCCACCGCAGAACCCGACATGGGCTGCAAGTGCTCGGAGCAGAACGGGCCGCCAGTGATTGAGGTGAAACTCTCGGCTCTCCACATCTGCCTGTGCAAGAAGATAGTTGCGGACACCCTCAGCGCCAGCACTATCAAACAGGATTCTAACCGCGGTCGCCTGACTCGTGAGATAGATATTGATCTCCCGCGCGTAGCGTTCGTTGAGTTTCAGGCGTTGCAAGACATATGAAAGGCGAGAACTGACAAGAGCTTCGATTGGGGCGTCTGGATCAATGTCAAACGTAGCAACCAGGCCACCCCCTTCAATTGCGACGCCAGCTCGCAAGAACGGCGTATCCGGGATGGCTTCCAAATAGGGATGAAAAAACTGCTGTGCCGGCTCTTCGGCAGCCGATTTGCTCTTCGACTGATTACACTCCTGGCACAGGGGCACCAGGTTGCGGGGATAAACAGCCAACGGATGGTAGTCCGATCGCGGAAGATGGTGGTCCAGTTGGCGCGGCGGTGCGATGCCACATATAGGGCACAGCTCAACTCCCGCCATTAGCGACGCTCGAACTGACGCAAGCTTGCCGCCCACTTGGGTGAAGTCGTACCCGCTATAGATTGCGTCGCGAAACTGCTGCAGGAGCCCGGCGCCCTTTAGAGCTTCCGCAGGAGCCCCCAAACTTGCGTCATACGAGTCGTAGATTGCGAGCACGCTTTCGATTTCAGCTTCGGTGGCAGAATAGCCCCTTGGAATACCCGCGTGAACATAGGTCTCGATGGCGCGCACGAGGTAGGCTTGAGCTTCGTCGCGAGAAGGACACGGCAGAATCCTCACTGGCGAGCCTTCTGAGCGAGGCCGCTAAGAACGTAGGCGAGCGCCTGCCCGCTAAGGCCGGGCGGAAAATGCTGATTCACCTCCTCGACCGTGTTGTGCGCCTGAATGAGAAGATCAAGGACCTCATGGAAATCCGTCGCAGCTGAGGTCAGACCAAAAATATCGTGGGTCAGGGTGCCCACATTTTCGCCAAACGTCTCTTTTGCCGGGACGAAAACCTCAAACCCCGAACCAATCCGCCTGATCACCCTCACATGCTGTGCCAATGTCTCCTGCAGGATAACAGGTGAGTGCGTTGCGACGATTGCAAACGCGTTCTTTTCCTCAAGTACCAATCTCAAGGCGTGCATGGCCGCTGCGATGAGCGGGGGATGAAGGTGTGTCTCAGGCTCATCGAAGAGCACCAGGGATTTTCTCGTCGTATGTGCGACCAAGGACGCGATCGCATGCAGCGTGATCTTGTGGCCTGTACTCCATCCTAGAAAGCTTGATCGGGGATCGGCACCAAAAAGAGCCTGCCGATCCGTCCCCGCTACATCGGCAAACGACGCGTCGGCGAGCACAGGGGCAAGCGCAGCATCGAACAGCGCATCGTCTCCATGCTCCGCAATCTGCCCGATGAGGCGAACAAACTCGTCGGCGAGTTGATCAAGCGACTTCAATTTCGTGCTCGGTCGCCGATCCTCGGTAGCCAACACAGTTCTTTCGTCCACATCCGTCGGGTTGGACCTCGCGGATGACAATTGCTCTCGCACTTCGGCAACGACGTCGCGGAGGCCGGCGTAGACGTAGCGACCGCCTCCCCTCTCCATGTCCGATGCGATCTGCTCTAGCTCAGTCTCATACAATCCCGGCACCGAAAAGTTCTCGAACGCACTATAAGAAACCGCGATTATACGCATAAAGCCGATTGACGGTGGATCGAACACGCCGACCGCGGTTAGCTGGGGCCACGTTCTGTCCGATGGTGAGGCGAAAGCAACCCGCGCAATGCGTGACAGGAGAGTACTTTTGCCCGATCCGTTGCGTCCGATCAGCACCATTGCTCGCCGTGGAAGCAAGACCTTGCGCTTGCTGGGACCAATTTCGCGCGATGGACCGAAATAAAATAGCGGGCTGGGAGCATCGAAATAGAGTTGGATCGGAGCCGCCCACCCAGCTGGCTGGAAGGTGAACGATAAATGGACGTCCGGCACCTCGCTGGCGTTGCGAGAATAAATCTGCCTGGCATCAGCGAGGAACCCCTCGGGTTCCGGATTGTCGCGGAACAAGGATACACGCCAGCCTTCCTCCTGATTGAACAAGGGCTCTAGCTGGGGGTTTGCAACGATGTCGTTCAACGAGGCCAGAATTTCGTCTCGATCCTCCCCGGCAATCTCATTGAGCCGCTGGTAATAGTCGAGTGAGTTGCCGACAGAGCCGAAGTCAGCCGGAAGCCGGTCGAATGCTTGGGTGATGAGGATTCCGTCTTGGGTGGTTTGGCCCCGCCTCAGAATCTTGACCGGCCCGATCAAAGTCGAGGGTTTTCCCTCTACCTGATAGTAGAGGTGATACAGCGTCATGAAGGAATAGTCGTTCCATCTGTCCTGCTGCAAGGCGAACTTTGTAGCAAAGCTCTGCACGCCCTGTCGGCTTGGGGGCAGGACGCTAATGGACATCGGCAGCCTCACTTTCGGGCAGTCGGCCTTGCTCGCTTAGCTGGCTTCCCCTATCCAGTAACATGCCAAGGAGTTCTTCGCGGTTCACGTTCGGGTCTGACGAACCGACGCCAATCAGCGCGCACACTACCTCCCGCGCGAGTTCTCGAGCACGCCGTCTATCGTTCCCGGAAATGTCCGCCATCTGCTTGCCGTGCAGGAAGTCGCTCCTGAGTCCGAAAAGCTTGGAATAGGCATCACCGGACGCCCAGTCGCCGAGCAACCCGGCAATGCGCAGCACGACACGGTGCGTCGCGCCTTGTTTCTTTCCCTTGATCTTTTTCCGAGCGCGTTGATCATGATCCAGAGGTAGGCCGAGCGCCGCCTCGATCGTCGAAATATGCGCCAGGAATTCATCCACCCCGTCTGACTGGAAGCCACGAATGAAGAAGTGCGCAACGGGACGATCAAATAGTGTCGTCTGGCGCGCGGATATAATGTCACTCCAGGCGCTGTCGTTCAGCCAAGCAATTTCATCGTCGCTGCCCTCGTCTAGCGGATACGTGATCGGCCTTTCGTACTCATGCTCGTCACCCTTGGCATCGATGTACCCCGCTGGCTCCCAGCTCAGGCTGTCCGGAGACGGTGGCGGAACCCGGCGAGCAAAGACATCGGAATCGAGAGTGTAAACCCACGGAACTCCAAACCCTCGCCACTCCATCTCCCTTAAGCTGCCAATTCGCTCCCACGGGATGGTGAGAAGACCGAAAAGGGCAGCTTCGACCGCTGGTGACAAGCCTGTCTTGTACGGTTCGATCCGTCCGAAATCCTGACCAAGATCCATGAACAGACCGGGCAGTTTTCTGCCCTCCGGACCCATGTCGTCGTGCGGAACCTGCTCGCTGACCACGAGCCAGTTGAACTGCGAGAAACGTCCGCTATCGAACGACCACTTTTCGTTCGCGCGGTGAAGAAGCAAAACATCGAAAAGCTGGTCAAGCTCGGCGGCAGAAAAGCGCCGGACCTGGTTTGGGCCGAAAGAGATCGCCGGAAGGTGTGCTGCCAGATCGAGCGGGCAAAGGTGCAGCCGCCTCGACGCGGTGCTCTTCACTGCCTGGTCGAGCCGGTCCGCAATCTCGGTTGCACTCGCCGCCAAACCGGATCCCCGGCCACCGACTAGACAGGCCAAGCCGAGCTGCCGGAGCGCCGAGGCAAGCGAAAACCGCAACATGGAGCCAAATCTAATGTGGGGGTATCGAGTTTTATACAGCTCGACAAAACGCAGAAACGCCGGCGTGTTTTGCAGGTGATTGACGTCAGTCGCCGGCGTCCAGGCTAGCTGTTCCAGTTCGTGGAGAATATCGACAGGAGGGCCGACCGTGACGTTCATGATGGCTGCGGTCCCGGCGGAGCTCGATAAAGGATGATCCGTCCGGTCGGCAGAATCTGAGTGAGGAAATCAAAATCACGGACGTTGCCAGTCAGCACACTCGCACCCAACTGACGCGCCTGCAGGAACACGAGGGCATCATTAACGAAGCGGCGCTCGTGCCCCTCCCCCTTGGGCAGATTGCTCAGCCGGAAGAGCAGACCGGCCAAAACTCCGGCTTGTCCCCAGATCGCATCGTCCGGCGCATGAAGTCGGTGGTCCGGAATGTCCTCTATCGTGGCTTCAATCGTCTCAAGGACAGCTTTTGTAGAGGCGTGCTTTGGGTCGAGCCGACCAAAGGCATGGGTCAGCTCAGACAGGCAGACCGCGGAATGGTGGCATCGACGATAGGTAAGCAGCGTATCGACTTCCACCGGCGATCGTCCCTGCAAGACATCCAGATAGACGCTCGTATCCAGAAATAGCGGGCCCCCGACCGCGGGTTCGTCGGCAATCCATGGGAGATCGTCGTCGGCTCTACGCTTCAGCGTTCCGGTGTACTTTTGCGGCTTGAGCGATCGGAGGGTTTCGGAAAGATCAAACCCCAAGATCTACGTCCGCCGGGATGCTGCCCTTACGTCCGACCAGACGGGCGCCAAAGTCATCTTCGAGGGCCAGGCGCGACAGCGCCAGTTCCAACAGTTCCGTGTCCGAGGTGACATGGGCGCGCTTCTTGGCCGCTTCGATCAACTCCGAGGGCACCCGCCCCGAAAGACGGGTATTCTTTGCGGCGCCGAGGAGGCCGGCGGCTTTCGCTTGCTCCAGTATAAGCTTATTGCGGGTCGATGCGACCGTTGCTTCGCTCTCTGCAGCCGTCCGTGTCTGCGCAGCCATCAAAACCTCCTGTGTTGAACAGAATATAGATTGCGTTGAACGCTTAAGCAAGGCTTAGTGGCCGCTTGCCTTTCGGGACGTCAGGCAGCTGAAGCAGACGTATAATAGTGATCGATTGGGGAGATCGATGGATTCCATGCAAACCGAAATTGCGCGTTTCCTTGCGGAAAAAGCGATGCGGCAAACGCGTGCGACGTATCAGCAGGTGGGGGAGGCCGTCGGTTGGAACCATCCGACAGGTCGCGGTCTGGGCAAGAACCTGGAGGTCGTGCTCCACGCGTTGCGTGATCGCGGACTGCCGGCGCTCACGACGGTTTTAGTCAAGCGCGGTGAGAGGCATCCGGCGCCTGACGCCATGGCGTATATCCGAGGAGCCTTGGGCGATATCGACATCGAGGCCGCACAACGTGAGGTGTTCGCGTTCGACTGGCCTTCGATTCCAGACTTGGCTCCTGACGTCGACAGACTTCCGAGCGGCCGGGATCTTTGGCTGACCTCATTTTGGGGATTTGACCCCGCGAGTTGGGGTTGCATCGGCTTTGCCGACGAGGCCAAGCGCAACCGCTATCTGAGACTGTCCAGCCCCAGTACATTGGTGGCGATCTACGTCACCAAGGGCAAAGGGCCAGAGGAGATGCGGGGTAAGGTCGTGGGCCTCCTCGAGATTTCGCACAACGCCGGCGATGCCAGTCAGTTCATCGCCGGCGACCGCTGGGCCAAGAAGGAAATGGACCTTGCCTCAAGAGGCAAATGGCTGTTCGCTGTGCAGGCGACCCGCGCATGGCGGATCGTCCAGGAGAATTGGAAACCTGTCGAACAGTTGTTTCCAACCGCGTACGCGAGCGCGCACGCCGAATACATCGGATCTAGTGGTGTCCAGGTTGACCCGGTTGAAGCCGAGCATCTCCTGCAACTCGATGTCTATAAGGTACCCGTGTATGGCCAAGAGAACCGCGTCAACGGCACGATCCAGACCCTTGAGTCCGCTTTGTCGCCAAGTCGGGCGATCCCACCCGCAACCGAACCGTACTGGGTTGGCGAAACCGATGGTCCCAAGCACCTTTACGTATTGGAACTCAGCGGCGATACATCGGCCTATCTCGGGCGTTCACGCGCCGACGTTGATGGTCGCACCATCATTAAGGTCGGCTTTTCCCGAAGCCCCTCGGCCCGTCGCGACCAGATCCAAAGCGCCTACCCGGACGGGCAATTCAAATGGGTGATAAAATACCCGCATCCCGTTCCAGATGCAGCACCATATTCGAACGCCAGGGTGGCGATTGTCGGCGAGGATGCCATGAAGCGGCGGCTCGTGACCGAGGGGGCTAAGGTGCTGGGTGGGGAGTTCTTTCTGGCCGAAGATTGGCTCGTTCACAGCACCTGGACAGCCGGAAAATTCGCGGCGGAGAAGGCTATGGAGAGCTGACTTGGCTTCAAGTGTTGGATTTGCGCCCCCAGAAATCAGCGCTGAAATTGTTCAGGTGGTCGCCGTCACCGAGCCTGACCTCAAACTCACCGGGGATACCCGCCCCGTCATGACCCGCCCGGAAATAGTCGCGCACCGACCAATGAGCCAGCTGCTCGAGGCGCTCCCATTCGCGCCGCAGGTCGTTCTCACGGACCTCGCCAAGCTTCCTGGCGCTCGGCTTGCGCTTAGGCTTAGGCTTAGCGAGTGCACGGTAGTCGAAATGGGGCCGGACCTTGTGTTTGAAGATGATGGAACCGGTAGTCCACTCATCTTCGATCGTTCGACGCCACCTGTAGCTGACACGAACTTGCATGTCCTGGGTCAGATGAAATGGAGGCGTCGTCGGATCGTAAATGAAGAACAATTGGCTCTCGCGTTCCTCGACCTCCAAGCGCTGCCTCATCTGGCCGAACGCAAAAGTCAAATCACTGCCGGCTTTGTGAGCAGAATATAGCGTCTCTTCCCGCTTCTTCGCCGATTTCGCGATCCTGTATGCCGCAAGCGCTTGATCGAAGTACCGGAGGTTGGCGGCCACGTATTCTCCGCAGTTGTAAAGTGGTAGACCGCTGAGTTTTCCGAGTTGCTCTGCCCTGATGCCCTGGTCAACCAGGTCGTGAAGCGCCCCGCTGTCGATGGCTCTAATAGCCTGCTTCTCGCGGTCACTGAGATTCATCAAGCCCATCTTGTCTCCCCTCAAACACAAAATCCCGCAGCGTTCATCGGACTCGAGCTATCTGGCAGCACGGTGGAGAGACGACGATCAAACCGTTGCCGCGTCTGCTAGTGAGATCGCGTCTGCAGCGTCTTCGTCCTCGGCCCGAAGACGCTGATGGGATGCTTCCTGCGTCTCCACAAAGAAGCTCTTTCCAGAAATGCCGGCGCGATCGAAGAATGCCTGATTCCGCTCTCTGGCGTCAGTGAGGAGTGTGTCCCACCCGATGAGCTCGATCGACCCTTTAAAACCCGAACGGGGCTGATAGTAGCGCCCTCTCCCGTCGGCAGTGCGGTCCCATGAATAGGTCCAGTCGTCCATTTTGCCCACGATGTCAGCAACTATGAAGCAATAGAAAACCGTGTCCTCCTTCAGCTTTATGGGGCGCCCCTTGACGTCAAGCTTCCCCCCTTCAAGCAGCCGGCGCACATAGCGCTCGACCTGATGCTGGGGGTTCTCGTCCGCGGCATAGTTGGTTCGTCCCGGCCGCTTGAACTCAACGAGCAGCACGCGCGAGGGATCCTCGGTCTGGCGCAGGCCGTGTACGTGATCGAAAATCAGAACATCCGGCCGCTCGTCGCTAGCGACTGCATCAGAGAGATTTTGGAATTCCTCATCCGAGCTGAAATACTGGGCGAAGGTCAATCGCTCATCGATGATCCAGAGGTCGTGCGACGCCGCCGGCATTACCTTTCTGGCGCCATCGGCTAGGGTGTTGACCCGCAGAGGACAGATGAACGAGTGCAAAATGTCTTCGCGCTGATAGCTGCTGTCACGCGTATCGTCGCGGACCTTCTCCAGCAGTATCTCGATGAAATCGAGCACGACCTTTCGGCGAACGATGTACTCGGTGAGACTCTTCTGCTCCGCCTCTTCGATTGCCTTGCCGGCGGCCTCGATTGCGCTCGCAAACGAATTGACATCGACGGACGGCTCCTTCAATCGCTCCAGCACCGCGCGAATTTTCTCCGCTTGGCGCTGATCCCGGCGATAGCGCTCACGCGACAGATGTCCGAAGATCGCATCATCGTTTAGCTCCCCCGAAGGGAGCTTTTCTTGCAGTTCATCGACGTCGCCGAATGCAACAGATGGGTAGGATTCCGTAATTGCCTTGACCCTGGTTCGCTGATCCTGGCGCAGCGCTAGCAACGGTTCTGCCAAAAACTTCTCGATATGTGGTGTGCAGACGTCGCTTACGATGCGATCGAGGACCGCATCCTCAAACTGGAATTTCGTGCGTTCCTGATTGACGTTGTCGTCCAGAAATTTGCCGGTGAGAACGCCGTGAAAGACTCGGTCCTCGTTCACCCCAAAGTACTTTAGGCCCAGCTTGCCGTCGATCTTTTGCGAATGAACTGTGCGGTCGTGCGCTATGAAATGGACGAAGTGCGACCCCTGCAGATCCGCGCTCGCAACCTTATCGCACTCCATCAACGTGAGTGTGAGCGGCCCATAGTCAGCAGTTGGAATGTTCTCGATGGTTTCCCGGCGATGGATGATCGAATTGATCTCATCCGGAAAGTGGCGGGTTTCGTCACCGCAGTGCACGGTGATGCGAGGCGAGCGCGACCCGATGAAGGTCGGCAAGAAATGCGACGTGAAATGCTGAAAGACGTAGGCTGGGCGACCGGGGAATTTGGCGCGATAACCATTGTCACGGAGCCCATCAAACTCAACAATCACCCCGGTGTCAGGTGCCTTAGCATCGGCTTTGCCCTCTTCGTAGTCTTGAATTTGGTCGGATTGCGATAGGACAAAGCGAAACTTCCGGCGCTTCGGATCGCCATTTTCTACCGAAGTACTGGACACGCTGATCGCTTCGAAGCAATCCAGCCACAATAGCCGCCCTACGCCCTTGCCTCCGCGGGCAATCTTATTATCCGTATCGGTCGTAGTAAAAGCGTCATAATTTCTGCCGTCGAGCCCCACGCCATTGTCTTCGACCACAATCTTTGCAGGCGCCTGTCGGCGCGCCATGGTGAGGGTGACAATGATTTTCCCTTTGGTTGCGACGTTTTCCTTGAACCGGTCCTGTGTGCTGTGAATCGAATTACTGACCGCTTCGAAAAGCGGTTGCATGGCGTCTGCAGCGTTGGTCGGCTTGGGAAGCCGATCAATTCTTTTGACGAGATTTGTCTTCAACGATGGCATTTATTATCCCCCACTGAATGCAACTTTACGCGACGAGTATTTCTCGGTCTATCGTCAAACGAGTGAGGGTTTAGATAATTGCCCATGCTCGTTACTGTCCTCTCCCGGTCATCTCCCGCACCCCAAAATCGGCAATAAAATTGAGCACGCCACGTTGGGTCACCTTCGCCATCGTCGACACCATAGTCGCGGACACCACTGGCCGCGACAACGCTTTCGTTCCATCTGTAGACGCGCCTGCTGAAGCGGGACAAGCTTCCGCAAGCCGCTATCTTCTGTCGCGGATCTGGCATCGAGGAAAAATCGACGAGCCGGATGACCGATCCCGCTGTGGCGACGGAGGAGACCTGGTTCGCATCGTGGTCGATGACCCGCATCGATGTGGTCTTGGTGGATACTCACGGCCGAACAGGTCTAGCCCACGCCCTTTTGGGAAGTATCGCATCGCAGGTCCACAGGGACCGACAGCACCCACACTCGCAACGGCGCCGAGTGATCCTGGCAGCGAGCGGCCATGATGAATTAATTGCTCGCTTCGCCGACTGCCGCCGACGTGCTGACGGCCTATCTGCGCGTCGCCGATCGAATCACGTCAAAGCCACACCACAACGTTGGAATTACACAAGCCTGACGGATTGACGGCGGCCCCTCCTGTCTTGACGCGGGGACTATTTGTCCCCTACGGCGCTAGCGCCAGGATCGCGGTCATCGGCAAACCCTGGCATGATGTCGCCCGCCAGCAGCTTCTCCTTCGACAGCAACCCGGCATCCTCGAGCGCCTCGAAGTCCGGGAGATCGCGCAGAGTGTCGAGGCCGAACTCCAGCAGGAATTCTTTCGTCGTGACATAGGTGTAGGGCGCACCGGGCGTCGGGCTGCGCGGCCCGGAGGCGATCAAGTTTGCGCCGCGTAAATGGCCGATCAGGTCACGCGAAACCTCCTTGCCAAAAAATGACGACAGTTCTCCACGCGTGATGGGCTGGAAGTAAGCGATGCACATCAGCACCAACACTTCGGGCTGCGACAGGTCGGACGGCTTTTCATTGCTGCCGACCGCGGCGCGGATGGCGTCGGCATAGACCGGCCGGGTCAAATGTTTCCAGCCGCCGGCGACGGAAACCAGGTCATAGGGTCGACCGCGCAGCTCCTCGCGGATGTCGTCGATGAGAAGATCAATGCTGCAGCTTTTCCCGACGATGCGGGCGAGCGTTTCGCGGTCGACCGGCTCGCTGGCCGCAAAAATCGTTGCTTCGACCCGATGCATCCATTCGCGCCAGCGCGTTTCCGGCGGCAGGTGATCCAGCTCCCGGTCAAACAGCTGGTCAGCCGATCGCCGTTCGCCTGATCGACGCTCATCTGACCGGCTCCCTCCTCGCCTGCGCACTGCCTCCGCCATGATCGTTACAGCCCGTAGATGCGGAAGGTCGGCCGACCGGACAGCTCGCGGACGGCGCCGAAATCGACCAGCCGGTCGAACAAGCGGCGCAAACCACGATCACTCATGCCAGCGATCTTTTCCGATGCCACGATCGCGTCGTCGGACAGCAGCTTTTCAACGACGAAGTCCGCTGCCTTGGCCCTGAGCTTTGGGGCAACGGCAAGCAGCCGGTCGGCGCGGCGCTCGAGCTCGGCGGAAAGATCAATCGCGCGCAGCGCGGCGCGCGCCTGCGCGGCCAGCAGGCCCTTCGCACGCTCAGGATTTGTCTCAGCGCCTGTCGCCACAAAGCTGGCTGCCGATCGACGCGGGCGGGCGCTTGTCCCCAAGGCTGACTCGGCGCCCAGCAGCGGCACAGCGTGGGCCCAACCCAGCCGTTGCGCCAGCAGGGCGTCCGCGAGCCAGCATCCAAAGGCTCGTGCGAAGCCATACCTTTCGGCGGCCGTGAACGCGCCGATCAGCATGCCGACCATTCCGATGCCCGCGGAAAGCTGTCGAAGATCATCTGCCAGTTCGCCGACTGCGTCGTCGTCGCGGCGCAGACCGAGGTCATCCAGCGCCGCGCCGATGCTCGCCTCGGTCAGCAGTTTCTCCACAGGCGTGCCGGCCAGCCGGCGCCAAGCCAGCAGCATCGATCCGGCGGGGCCGAGGGTCGTAGACCCCGACAAAATATCGCCTGGTCGGGCGAGGACAAATGAATCGCGCAGCGCGCTTTCGTCCTCGACGCGGCCGGCCTGCTTTGCCGTTACCGCAGCAGCGACAAGCGCCAGCCGCTGCCGCCAGGCGCCGGCCCACCGCTCCTGCTGGCGAACCACCGCATCGAGCGCGCCGATGGCGGCGCCTGTAGTGATCGCCACATCTTCAATGCTCTGGCTGGTAAGGCTTTGCGCGGCTAGAACCGCGCGGCGCAGCCAGCTCGGCACAGACGCCAACGAGGCGGCTGTGGCAACGCCAGCTGGCGTGCCATGGTGGCGAAGGGCGAGTGTGGGGCGCAGAATCATCCACAACACGATGAATCATGGCGGCGCTTTTGGCAACGGAAATAGGCAAAAAGCGCTGTACCTGTCGGCAGTGTAAAACGAATGATAATGTTGCATTATCATTCGTTTTGTTCTCTACATGAGAAATGGCCATTTTCGTCGAGCAGAAGCCCAAAAATCACCCCGAGCGAGCTTCCGGACCGTCCCACAGCACGGGGGCCGAAGACGACGTTTCGCCCGCGCGGCCGTCGGCCGGGCCCGCGGCGCCTGGCGCCGACGACTGTCTCGACAGCGAGCTGCCCGACATCGTTGATCTCGTCCTGGAAATGGGCCGTGCCGGCGACGAGCCCGGGCATGCACCGCCCTCCCCTCCCCTGCCGGCATCCGCGCCAGAGCCCGCATCGGGCCTTCCGGCGCATCTGGAAAAACTTGCAGATCACGCGCGAAAATATGTCGAGGCGGCGAGGTCCGCCAACACCCGCCGCGCCTATGCCGCCGACTGGAAGCATTTTTGCGCCTGGGCGCGTCGGCAGCATCTCGAAGTGCTGCCGCCCGACCCGCAGACCGTTGGCCTCTACATCACCGCCTGTGCGTCCGGAAGAGTGACAGGGGACAAAAAACCGAATGCCGTGAGCACGATCGAGCGCCGGCTTTCCTCCCTGTCCTGGAATTTTGCGCAGCGCGGCCAGCCGCTGGACCGAAAAGACCGCCATATCGCCACCGTCATGGCCGGCATCCGCAACAAGCACGCCTCCCCGCCCCGGCAAAAGGAGGCCATTTTGCCCGAAGACCTGATCGCCATGCTGGAAACGCTTGACCGCGGCACCCTGCGCGGCCTGCGGGACCGGGCCATGCTGCTCTTGGGATTTGCCGGGGGCCTGCGCCGTTCCGAGATCGTGGGGTTGGACGTCGGCCGCGACCAGACCGAGGATTCTTCCGGCTGGATCGAATTCTTCCCGGACAAGGGCGTGCTGGTGACGTTGCGTGGCAAGACCGGCTGGCGCGAGGTCGAGATCGGCCGCGGTTCTTCGGATGCCACCTGCCCCGTCGTTGCCCTCGAGACCTGGCTGAAGCTCGGCCGCATCGGCCACGGGCCGCTGTTCCGGCGCGTCACAGGCCAAGGCAAAAAAGTCGGCGCCGAGCGGCTCAACGACCAGGAGGTCGCCCGGCTCGTCAAGCGCGCCGCCCTGGCCGCCGGCGTCCGTGGCGATCTTTCGGAAGGCGAACGGGAACAAAAATTTGCCGGTCATTCGCTGCGCGCCGGCCTGGCGTCCTCGGCCGAGGTCGACGAACGTTATGTTCAGAAGCAGCTCGGCCACTCGAGCGCCGAGATGACCCGAAAGTATCAGCGGCGGCGGGACCGCTTTCGCGTCAATCTCACAAAGGCGTCGGGGCTGTAGAAAGCCCCCTCCCCTCCCCCGCTTTCGGCCTCTGCATAGGGGCTCAGGAACGTGGGGTTTTCACCTTAGCGCTTCAATTGAAATCGGGAAGTAAAACCGACATCGGCGCGGGCGAGCGGTCCGAGCAGGGCCTTCAGAGGCAGATTGGCGAATTGGTAAGCCATTGATGTTGTTGTAGCCGATTCGCGCAACGGAAGCTACATTACAATTCACTTCCGTCACAGGCGATGAGCCCGGGGACAAAGCTAACTATCGATAATGACCTCTTATCGATAGTGATTGTTTTTGCGGCGCAAATCAGCCAGAATCGTCCTCCAGCCGGCTGGCGACGTCGCTCGCGAGCAAGAATGACGCAAGGCGCGGCTATTCCGCCGCGAAAAAGGCCGTCTGGCATGAGCGAAGAAAAACCCGTCCGCCTGCCCGACCCCGCTTCCGTCGAAACCGTGCTCGCCTCCCTGGAGGCGCAGTCGGCCGACGCCGAACTCGCCCCTGCCCTCAACAAGGCCTTTCCAGCCTTTGCCTTCACCGTCGAGGCGATCGACGACCCCTATTGGCGCAACCCTCACGCTGTTATCGCTGCCGACGGCACGCGCCGCGGCGATCATCGTGCCTGGGTCGAGCGCGAGCTGCAGGAATGTGGCGGTGATCTCACCACCTTCTGGAACCGGCATCGGGAGAGCAAAGAAAAATTCGCCGAATGGCGCGGCACCAGCGCCTTCGCCTTTGCGCCGACCGGGCCGCGCGTCGCCGATTTTTTGCAGATCTCGCTCGGCCGCGAGATCGAGGTTTTGGCCGGACCGGTCGTCGATCCCGACTATCGTCCCCGCAACGTCGACGATCTGTTCGAGCCGACCTGGGTTTCTCGCGATTCCGCTGCTGAGGCGCAACAGCTCGCAGGACCAGTCTACCGGCTGCGTGGCCGCGCCGGCGGCGGCATCGTTCACATGAGGAGTTTTTTGACGCGCCGGAAGCGTATCGACGAGGACCAGCGCGAGGCAAGCCGTCCCGAGCTCGAAAACCGCATCATCCGTGAGGTCGGCCCCGACGGCACGCGCGACACCGCGTTTTTAGACGCCAATCCGGACTGGTTCGATTTTGTGCCGCGCGAGAACCGCTTTTTTGCCGACTGGGAGCGGTCGAGCGCTTGCGCCCACCGCATTTTTGACCATTGGGCCTTCGACATCCACGATTTTGAGCATCCTGGCCGGCGCGAAATCGGTTTTATCCCGCGGCCGCTGAAAATGCCGGCCGAGAGGCTGCTGGCCGACGAGGGCGTGTCGGTGCATCGGCTAATGGAGCGGACCGAGGCGATAGACCAAAAAATTGGCTTGCCCTTCGCCTGGTTTTTTCTGATGACGCACGGGCACTGGGTCGATCCGGACGTCGGCGATGCGATCGCTGAAGGCCTGCGCCAAGGACGGGTGCGTTTGCCAGACTGTGACGCCGCCGTGCTGCTCGCCTGGGCAGACAAAAAATATCTGTTCTGAGCCGCCGTCATGGATCTTCGCCTGCCAAAGCCCGCATCCGACCAAAAACTGCGCCGTGCGGAGGCACTCGACGCGCTGGATTCGGTGCTGCCATTCGACCGGCGCGATTTTCTGGCCGAAATCCTCACCGACGACGATGTCGCCACCCTGCGCCATCTCGCCAAAGAAGGCATCGGCGAGAATTCACTGCGGGCGCTGGCCTCCGACCTCGGCTACCTCGAGGCCTGGTCGCTAGCCGCGACCAATTTTTCGCTGCCCTGGCCGGCGCCGGAGGCGCTGCTGATAAAATTCGTCGCCCATCACCTGTGGGATCCCGCCAAGCGTGAAACCGACGTTTCGCACGGCATGCCGGAAGACGTGACCGCGGCGTTGAAGTCGGCCAAACTGTTGCGTGTCGATGGACCGCACGCGCCGAACACCGTGCGCCGGCGTCTGTCCAGCTGGTCGACGCTGACCGGCTGGCGCGGTCTTGTGGGAAATTTTTCGGCACCCGGCCTGCGCAGCGCCATAAAACTCGCGGTGCGCGCCAGCGCCCGCCCGCGCGGACGCAAGAGCAAGAAGGCGGTGACCGCCGACATTTTGACCGCGCTCCTAAAAGCCTGCGCCGGCGACCGTCTCGTCGACGTCAGGGATCGCGCGATCCTCATCACCGCCTTCGCCTCCGGCGGCCGGCGTCGCAGCGAAATTGCTTCGCTCAGGTTCGAGCAGATCATCGAAGAAGAGCCCGCGCCGGCTGATCCCAATGTTCCCGACTCTTTGGACAAACTGCCGTGCCTAAAAATCCGACTCGGCCGGACAAAAACGACACAGGCCGACAGCGACGCCTTCGTGCTGCTCGTCGGCCGGCCGGTGCTGGCGCTGAAAGGATGGCTCGAACGCGCCGGGCTCACCGAGGGCGCCGTGTTTCGCGGCATCGATCGTTGGGGCAATCTCGAAAAACGCGCGCTGACGCCGCAGGCGGTCAATCTGATCCTCAAGCGCCGCATCGCCGAGGCCGGGTTTGATCCGATGGCGTTTTCCGCCCACGGCCTGCGCTCCGGCTATCTCACTGAGACTGCCCGCCGTGGCATTCCGCTTCCCGAAGCCATGCAGCAGTCGCAGCACCGCTCCGTGCAGCAGGCCTCGAACTACTACAACGATGCGGAGCGGACGCTCGGAAGGGCGGCGCGGGTGATCATATAGATCCGGATGATGGTGCGGGTCGCTCGCGGCGCCCGCATGCCGTTTCGCGCGGAACGCGCCGTACAACAAGCTCCCGCTCTTACGCTGCGCGGAGATGTCGAGACCAAAGGCAGTGCCCTGTACAAAGTGCCCAATAACCCCAAGGCAACTGACCGCGGGAAATCGAACCTCGGATCCCGACCCGGCAGGTCGGTGATAAGCGCGTCGAGGCGCGGGATCGAATTGACCAGGACCGCCTTTGGAAACTGTCCGGACAAGCGGAGTTCCGCCAGTGCCGTTCGCGCCGCGATCAAGGTCCTTCAGCATCATACCGACACCCGTCCCCGTGCTCATCCCGCCATCCTCGCCGTGGCGCCGTTCGCCTTCAGCGCCGCCATCAGCATTGGTCCGACCGAAAACGCCCCTGCCCTGGCCTTGTCAGTCAGCACGCGCAGGTATCCGCCGGCGGAATTGATGTGCTGAGCGCGTTGCAGGATGCAGGCAATCACGATCGCGGCGGCTTCCTGGCCCATCGCATGGCAGGCCTCCTCATACGCCGACGGCGAGACGCCAAGGTAGCCCCGCACCTGGGCGGCGGTAATCATGAAATCGCGCCAATTGTCGATGCCATCGACGGCGTAGTCCGCAATTTCGGGGCAGGCCCTCAGCACAAGCCCTAGCGGATACGTTTTCGGGGGCTCTGCGTTCCTCGTCCTTGGCTCGGCCGTCGCCCCGCTTTTCTCTAAAGCAGGTTCAAATTCAAAAATAGAGTCTGTATTTGAATCAGATTGCTGCCGCTGGTTTTGAGAGTCATTGCCGCTCGGATTCGTGAATTTCATATGGATTTCCAGCAGCTTATCCACATCATCACGCAAGGCGGCCAGATCGGCAACGATGGGCTCGAGCTCGGCAATGCAGGCTCGGCGCGGAATTACCTCCACAACCTGGCGGAAACGCTTCCACAGGCCTCCCCAGTCGCCCGGGACATCTTCGTCAAGGGCGGCCTCTATCAGCTTGTGGATGTCCCGGCGGTGCAAAGTGATCCGCTCGCGCATAAGCCTGAGCGCCCTGTTGTCGGCGCGAACACGTTCGGCGGCCGCCTCGAACTCGTAAGCACGGACCAGCAGCGGGGCTAGGGAGAAGCCAAAGGCTTCCTCGATCTCCCCTCCCCTGCCCTTGCGGGCGTAACGCTTGCCGTTCGGGCTATCCCGCCGGATGATCAGCCCGCAATCAACAAGAGCCGCCAGGTGCCGCCTGACCGTGGGCTCGGCCATTCCGTGCGCCCTGAGCGACAACTGTGCGTTCGAGGGAAAGACGATGAGGTCGTTGTCCTCGCTTAAGTCGCTGTCAGGATAGAAAGATAGCAACGCATTCAGCACGGCCAGGGCACGATCGCCGACGCCGGCGATGCTCTTGCCCTCGCAGAGGTTGCGGTAGATCTGCCACTTGTCGACGACCCTGCCCTTGGGGATCTCACGTGAATCGTTCTGCGCTGCCAGCATGGCAAGCGACATCGGCCGCCGCCCAAAGGGCGTCGTTGCAATACCCGTCTCCATTTCTTCCTTCGCCTTCAATTAGGCAAAAAAAATCTGCTCGCCAAAACGACGCCAAAGACTCTTGACAGTGATTCGCGAAAATGTGATTCTCAGCTTGCTTATGGTTGAGAAGGGCTTCCGCGACGGTGACGTTCGGGGGCCTTTTTCTTTTGCGGTTCAGTCTCCTGTTTTCTTTGCCTGTTCCGATTCCCGGAAGGCCACGAAAAGTTCGTCTAGCCTATCAGCAATGAACGCGCCGAAGGTCGACGCGTCCTTCGATTTCAAGACTAGCGTAAAGATCTTTCCCGTATCGGTGATCTTGGCGCGTACGGACTTGTCTCCTGGCGTCCAGGCTCTGTCTTGCGACTTCGCCGGCGCTCGGGCACGATTCGGAACGGAACTCAGGAAGTCAAACAATCGTGTGAAGCGGGTATCGCTCTGAAGCGACGAAAAGTCTGCGCTCTTGACATAGTCCGCTGACCTGAGCCCATTTTCATGACGCTCCATCAGCTTTGCAAGTTGCCACCAGCGATCTCGACCTATGCCCTTGGCCGCTCCGACCGCCAAAATAATTCCCTCGGGGACGTGGCTGGTAACCGAGCGCATCTTGGAATATGTCGTATCGTCCAGCGCTAGCGCCAGCTTGACGGTCTCAGGCGAATGGCCAGCCTTGAGGATACGCTCGGCAAATAAGGTCCGTTCAATGAAGGACAGATCTGCCCTGGCAGCGTTCTCCTGCCCCTGGGCTATCACATGGTCCTTATCGTCCATGTTCTTGACGACCGCTCGAACGGGCCGGCCCAAATGCCGGGCGACCTTGAGCCTTCGGTGTCCAAAGACAGTCTGATAGCGCCCTGGCGCCGATGGATGCGGCCTGACCAGGACGGGGGAATCTTGCCCGCGCTCCCGAATTGCCGCTAGCAGCTCAAGGAACTCGTCATCAGCGTCGTCGATACGATCTGAAACGAACGAACTGTCGATCAGGGCGGGATCCAGATCGACCACGGAACTCTTGGACAGCTCCTCAAAGGATTGCATGATCGATCGCGAGGCGCCTCGAACGGCGTAGTTGGCGACGTCCCGCACCTCCCCGGCAGCAGCCCCTGCCCCCATCACGCTCCCGAATACGTCCTTGCGGGCCATTCAATCGCTCCGATTTTCCGCTAGGCTACTGATTTCGTAAAAAAACCGCCTATTTTTACTGCAGTAAAGTGCCCTTCAATCATGACCTGCCCCATGTGCGATGAATGAGATCGACGATTTCCGAATTCACTGCATCAAGTGACTCAAGCGCCCGATCGTAGGTCGAGCGCGTAAACGCCGATTTCTCCACCTCATACAGGGTCTGCTTGGTCAGACCGGCGTCCGAGATGGCAGTTGACTTAAGCATCGGGTTCTCAAGGATCTGACCGGCCAGCATGGACTGCATGAAGCCGACCATCTGCGCTTGCGGAATGTCCGTGGGCTCGTAGCGGGTGATGAGGTAACGAAACCAGTCCAACTGGATTTCCGCGCCAGCCGCCTTAATGGTCTTCAGTATGCCCCCGAGCATCAGCAGAAACTGGCTCATGGACATCAGATCAAGCATCTGCGGATGAACCGTGATCAGAACGGATGTCGCTGCCGACATCGCCGTCAGGGTTAGATAGCCAAGCTGCGGCGGGCAATCGATGACTACGATATCGTAGCGGCTGTCTACTTCTGACAGAGCCTTTGCGATTCTGGTAAAAAACTGCCGGCCTGTACTGGACGACTTGTCCTGCATCGCTAGCGGCGTGTCGTACTCGTACTCCTGGAGTTCCAGATTGGCTGGGATGATGTCCAAGCCTGGGAAGTTGGTCGGCGATATCACGTCCGAAATCGGCTTTTGATCCTCATCGTAACGGATTGCCTCGTAGAGAGAGAGGTTGCGGTCCAGTTCGGGCTGGAACCCATGAAGCGCAGAAAGCGACGCCTGCGGATCGAGGTCAATTGCCAGAACGCGATGCCCCGTCAGGGCCAGGTGTTGGGCGAGGTGGGCCGCCGTGGTGGTTTTGCCGCTGCCTCCCTTGAAATTTACGACCGCAACGATCTGGAGCTTGTCTCCAGGCTTGCGGTGCGGCACGTACTTCTTCACTTCGGTCCGGCCATGGCGGTCCAGGAAATGGCGCAGCTCGAGCATCTGCTCCGCCGTGTAAGACCGCCGGCCGGAGGAATTTTGAGCGGGCAGGGGTCCTTTGCCCTCGAGATGAAGACGCTTCAAATTGTTCTGCGACACGCCAAGATAGTGGGCGACTTCAGCCATTGAGAACGTGCGCAGTGTCTTTGTCGCGTCGGGCGGAAACTTCTCCATACGGAGTTGATTGAGGCGTCGCGATATCTCGGCACCCTGCTCGAGAATTTTGTCATCGAACTCGAAGCTTGGTAGCCGCATGGCGATGTTCATTCTCGTCGAAATCCGAATTGGCGCTTTTTGCGATGAAATTATCCAACAAGCGCCATTAAGCTCCGATTCGGCCAAGCACAGCAAGAAGTTTTGGGTTAACAAAAGGTTAACGGTGCGGACCAGCTCTCGGGGCCAACATCTCGATCATCGCCGACACGGTTTCCAGCCGTGCAGACCTAAGCCTATGTTTCCTCTGCCATAAGCACCAGAATTTACGGCAGTAAAACGAGTCGCGCAGCAGCAATTGAGCTGGCCGGACTTGCAGCCGCTGCCGACAGGACGAGCCGAGCATCGGGGGGCAGCCCAGGGCATTGCAGGAGGTTATCGAGATATGGCCACGCAGAAATGCGCCAGTATCTTGGCCGCGAGCTGAACTGGCCGAACAAATCTGCAGTTCCGGCGGCCATTTGCGCGATCTCACGGAAGTGTGCGCAGAAGTTCCCGGTGGCCGATGATCACCGCGTTGCCGGCGCGTGCGGTCGATTGCTGACCGAGACAGACGGCGCAGTGTCTGAGGCCGTCGTCGGGCGAGATGCCGACCAAAACCGCGCTACGATCGAAGGGGCGGCACCGAATCCCGCGTGTCAAGCGCCTCGGCGCCACAGTTTTGCGTCTCGCTCAAAACAGTTACGGTTTGTCCGCCCGGGCGAGCAGAACGGCGGCGTCCTGATCGGGTAGCCGCACCCGGCCCGTGCGCAAACCGTCGGCGATCGCGTGACCGACATTCGGATCGACCAAGTGGCCGTGGGTCATCAGAAAGAACCACGCGAAGGGCAGACCGATTTCGGTGTCGATCGCCTCGAACCGTTCCATCAGCCGGTGCACAGAGACGCCCTCCTCGGCGAGCAGCCTCTCAGTCGGGATTTTGACGGGCCGCGGAATAAAGCCGATCTCGCGCCGGCCGCGATCCTCGAGGTCGTGGATGTCGAAGGCCCAGTGCGCAAAGATGCTGTCGATGGCCGCACCTGATCAAGAGTGGCGTCAAAAAACGCGGTGTCGCGCGTGCCATCTGGCCCGACCTCGCGGACGACACGGTTTTCCAGCTCGGGCCGCTGCGCCTCGCGCAGTTCGCGTTCGATGCGCGTCCGGCGCGCCAAAAAACTGCGCATGTGGACGATGCCGCCGCCGGAACGGCCGCGCAGCCGGTAGACTGGCCCTGCGAGCTGTTGTGTCTCGACCGCGGAACCGCGTAAAACTCAGGTCGGCTCAAACAGATCGTCGACGTTGCGGGGGCGATAGTCGGGATCGACCACCGCGCCAGCCAGAAACTCGATCTCGCGGCCGAGCGAGATCTGCACGAAGTCGGCGACGCCGGGACCGGTCGGGGCAAAGGCGAAGGCGGTGGTGCCGCGCCATTCGGCGAATTTTTCCCCGCTCTGACGATGCCGATTCCAGAAGGCGTTGAGGTCACCGCCGACTTCGGCCAGTTCATACTCGACCCAGGCGCGATGATCGCCCAGGCGGGTGCCGTCGGCAGCGACAACGTCGTGAGGGTTGCACCAGTAGGAATCGTCGATGGTCGCGACGGTGAAGACGAAGCCTGGAAAGGCCTTGTTCAGGGCAGGGGCGAGTTCGATGTCGGCTGACTGCGGCTCTAAAGCCGCCAGCACGGTTTCGACGGAAGCGGGGTCAGCCAGGCGGACGGGTTTTTGCTCGGTCATTTTCGAGCTCCGGCCGGGTGGGAAATCCCCGCTTTTTTCATCAAGGGAACGCCGCGCGTCGTAGTCGGCGATCTTGGAGGGTGATTCTGGCTGATTTCGGTCACGAGAACAACGCTGACGTCCGGGATCGCCGATGGTGCGCTAGAGGGCGGCAACTTGTGCGACAAGCCTGAAACGACTATCTTGCACGCATGATGAGCAAGCATCTGGGTTCAGTCCTGACGACGGTGAACGCGCCCTACAGTGATCAACTGGACGAGGCGGCGCTGGCGCATTGCCTTGCTGATATCGATCTGGCCAAGCAGCATCCCGGTCATGTCAGCGCCTTTCTCGGCGAGGTCCCTCTCGCCCAGCAAGTCGAGTTCGCAACCGCGCACCACATCGCGGTCGACGACCTGAAGGCGTTTGCCGCCAAGTTCTCTGCCTGGTCCGGCGAGAGCTATCCGCTCGCCGCGTAATGGCTGGACTTGATAGCCGACGCCCGTCCGAATGGCGGCGGCTTTTTGGTATCACTATGGACCTGATCGATCAGCTTCGCGAAAATGCCGGCGGCGATGACTTTGAATGGTCATTTGGCGGCGGAACGGCGATGATGATCCAGATCGGCCATCGCGAAAGCCATGACATCGATATCTTCCTCGACGACCCTCAATTGCTCGGATTCATCGACCCCTCCAGAAGCCACCTGCACTTCAAAGCGATGCCGTCCGACTATCTGGGTGACGGGCTTCGATTTCAGAAGTTCGCCTTCGAAGGCGTTGGCGAAATCGACTTCATCGTTGCCGGAGCGCTGACAACGACGCCTTTCGAGACCCGCATGGTGGAAGGCAGGACGGTGCGTCTCGAGACCATTCCGGAAATTATCGCCAAGAAGGTCTATTACCGGGGATCGGAAGCCAAACCGCGCGACATCTTCGACATCGCCGCCGCAGCCCGGTCGCAACTGGACGAGGTCGTCAACGCTCTGCGTGCGCTCCCAGAACAGGTCGCTCGCACCAGACAGCGGATGGAAAAGCTCAACCCGGAATTCGTCGGCCGCGCGATCGCGCAGCTGATGATCATGCCTGAGTACGAAGCGTCGGCCGCCGACAGTCTGGACGCAGCGCTCGCTGTGCTCGACGATGCGTTGTCATCACCTCAAAGAACCTGACCGCCTCACCAGCGCTCAACCGGGGAGGGGGCTCTTCAGAGCCCGGACGCCTTGGTGAGGTTGACCCGGAAGCGGTCACGCCGCCGCTGATACCTGCGGGTCATCTCGGCGCTGGTATGGCCGAGTTGCTTCTGCACATAGCGCTCATCGACTTCGGCCGAGGAGGCAAGGCCAGCGCGCAGCGAATGGCCGGCGAAGAGCTTTCCGCGTTCGCCTTCCGGCAGGTCGCCGCGCACGCCGGCGGCAGCGCGGTGCGCTTGACCAGGCGGGCGACCTCCTGGTCATTGAGCCGATCGGCGCCGACCGCCTTGCCCTGTCCGGTGACGCGCCGGAACAGCGGTCCATGTGCGATACGGGCGAGCTTGAGCCAGGTCTGCACCGCGACAACCGGGCAGGTGGCATCGGACGAGCCGCGCCCGATTTCGACCTCACGCCAGCCGGTTTTACCCCGCAGCGTCACCAGCAACCCCTTTTCCAGGATCTCGATCCAGCCCGAACAATCCTTGGTCTGGTCACGGCCGCAGTCGAGACCGACGATTTCGGAGCGGCGCAGGCCGCCGGCGAAACCCAAGAGCAGCATGGCGCGGCCGCGCAAGCCGCGCAGCGTGCCGCGCTCCAGCGTTTCCAGCATGGCAATCAGATCCTCCGGCAGAATGGCTTCTTTCTGCCGGGGAGGGGAGGCGTGGCTGTTGCGAATGCCGGCCATGACGGTGGCGATATGCCGGTCCTTTCTGTCCAGCGGCTGGCCACGCTGAGAAAAATTCCAGGTCAGCGAGGACAGTCGGCGTTCGATCGTCGAAACGGAGTTTGGCGTCTTGTCGCCGGTGGCCGTGCCGGACGCGCAGGCGGTGGTGTAGAGCCCGACGACTTGCGGATCGGGCGGCAACACCTCGAGATGCTGCCTGCGCGCCCAGTCGCAAAAATGCTTCCAGTCGGCGGCGTAGGCGCGGCGGGTGTTGGCCGCGCTCGCCGCCTCCACATAGCCGCGGGCACCCGTGATTTCACCGTGATGCATGGAATGGCCGTCTAAACTGCAGGCGGTTATCCTACAAATGGGCCTGTATAGCTTCGCCTTCCCGACCTTGGGCGGATGTCGATAGGTCCAGGCGCTCTCGACCAACGGCCACCTCGGCTGGACCCTGTCGGCCGCGACAGCAGCCATGCTGGCGCAGGCCGTCGCAGCAGAGTTGCCCGTCGATTCCCAGTATTCAGCTTAGACGGGAAGTTCCACGGACCGGCAATGTGCCCTCCCTCGAGTTGAGATCGCTGGATGGAAGTGGCATCGCCGTTACGGCTTCACTGGTTAGGCAAGAAGTTGCCCGACTGCTGCATGCGTCGAGGCTGGAGCTGAAACGGCACTGAATCTGGCAGCCCGTCAACACGAACATTGAGTGTCTTACCCTTGCCCAGAAACCGCCTGTTAAGTATCTTCACCACTCGGCAACTGAGGCGTGCCAAATGCGGCCCGGCACACCTGTTGAGACAAAGACGATAGGAGGTCCAATGCCTAAGATCGGAAGCAAACTTCGGGAGCTGAGGCGGGCGTTCGAGAACTCGCCGCTCGTTCCCGCATCTCTCATTCTACCATCTCCTTAATGGAACGGGATAAAATGAGCCCCTCGATTGACACCCGTGGGGCCGTTGTGGATGCCCTTGGAACGACGCTTACAGGGTTCTTTTCTGACCTCTAGTCGAGTCTGCCCTACTCGCCGTTTTATGCGGCAGCTGGCGCCGATTACATTATGGGAGGGCGCAAGCTGCCCGGCGCAAACTCAGCGCTCAGGGCAAACGCGAATTGACATGCACGTCCTTGTTCGCACTGCACTCTCGCAGCGCGAACTGATCGAGCAGGCGAACACAAGACACAAGGCCGCCAGCGGCTTGCGAAAACGAATGTGGATGACGATGAAGTGGGCTCGCTTCGGGGCGTCGATTCAAGCAAACCTGTTCCCTCAGTCGAAGATCTGGATTGAGCCCTTTGAGCACGGATAACGTCCATCTGACGCAGGCGGCCAAAGACCTCCTCGGCGAGCCAGACATTGTGCGAGTTCGCGCGTTCAGGCGCCGCCGTGACGGTGCTGTCCACACGCACGACCTTGCCGTTTTGCAACCTTTCTTGCCGGGCGCTGGCCAGCAGCATTTTGTTGACCGCTTCGCAGGTGTCCGCCCGGATCGCGCTGATCGTCTTGTGCAAGACCGACTTTTTCGGGCTCCATGCCCATGGCAGCCGGGCAAAGGCCCGGACGAGGCGGAATCTTCCAAATGAAACGCCAACTCCTCGTAGCTCAACTGGCGGTACTGTGCGTCGCGATGGGCGTCCAGCCACTGCGACATCGCCTCCAACTCACGACCGATCTCGTGCTCGGCGAAAAGATCGAATACTCGCACGAAAGGGCGGGCCACCGATCTCAGCCCTGGAACATGACGTCTAGTGCCCGTCCATAAACGCGACGTCTAGTGCCCGTCCATAAACGCCTGTTTTTCAGGGTTTTAGAGGTGCTTTCTCGCTGAAGCGGTTTTTTCGGGAGGCGTGATGGCACAGGGCTTGCGGGCCAGGCCATAGGTCCGCTTCAGGCACGAGATGCCGGCCTCGATGCCGACCGGAAGTTCTGAGCTTGCGATACACCCAGCAGCTCCTGATCGTATCTTCGATCCGGAGGCCGCTCTTCTTATGGAAGGCCATGTCCCGCACACCCCAGCCTTGGCCTGGCGCAGGTTTTCACGGCTCGCATAGCCGCCGTCGGCGGCCGCCTGCCGCGGCGCCTCGCCATAGAAGGCGATGTGGCGCTCCAGTAAGGCCAAAAGCCGCTGGCTGTCGGCCGGATTGCCGGCTTCGATGAAGAGATCCAGAATCAGTCCGCTCCTGCCGGTGGTCAGATTGAGCTTATGTCCGTAATCGACGTCGCGGCTGCCCTTGACGATGATGTCGGCATGCGGCTCGAACAGACTGACAAGCTTCTCGCCGGCCGGCCCCGTGCGCGGTAGTGCTGAACCCGTTTCGGGCGACCGCGGGTATACTCGATCGCCCGAGCCCGCTTCTTCGCCGCGCGGCAGTGATCGTGCCAGGGGATGGTGCTGCCCAGCGAATTTGCGCCTTCCAGGGATGTCGCGGACCAGTGCGGCGCGGCAATCAAAGTGAGAGCGCGTATTGCCTCGCCCAAGAGTGTTCCCAAAGAACAATGCCGTTGCCTCACTCGGATGTTCTCGATTGCCTCACACTG
>NZ_JBVVQX010000027.1:0-50778 GCF_055811675.1 Mesorhizobium sp. WSM4808 | reverse complement strand
ACGTATGACTCCAAGGGCGTGAAGGTCGTGGGCGGCCACATCAAACTGCCGGAAGGCCCCGGCCTTGGGGTCGTGCCCGAAGATGGGATTTTTGGCGAGTCTGAACTTTCCTTCAGCTGAGTTTGCCAACGCTTCAAATTGAAGTTCGGCAGAGTACGGGCAAGCCGGGCCGGGTGTCACGCGGTCGAGGCCTTCTCTCGAAGCGGCTGAGCCGGGCGAAGGTGCTCGACTCCTTCGCTGCGCAGCGCCATGCACCGTGGCTATGGAAGCCTGCGGCCGTGCGCATCTTTGGGGCCGTCGGCCGCGTACAGGGTTCGGGACAGTTCCTCTGCACGCCGCAGCCCGTCTGAGCCATTGGCTCGCCTTACTTGCTGGATTCGCGATCAGCTTCTTTTGGTGCAAGCGATGCAGAGGAGCAGAGGATCCCAATCGGCCCATTCCAGCGCTTTCGGGCGCGCCCTTTCTCCATGCAGCGTTAGCCAAAGAAGGCCCCAGAACGGCACTGTCAGGCGCTTCTACTGTGAGAGCCACGACCAACTCCGGCAGCACCTTCCCGCGCGGTCGGATGGTAAGGAAACAAATCTCATCTTAAGGGCCGGTTCACTCCTGCAGATAGTCCCCCCGGTGAGGAGACACCGGCAAGACGTGCCGCGAAAGGCCGGCGGCGAAGGGACCGGACAGCGGGCAAGGATATCCATGGCTAAATGGTCGTTTTCTCACGACGCATCCTGGGACAAAAACCTTTCTATCATCTGTCGCGATTCACCGGAGCCATAGGCTTCACGATGAATGCGCACCGCGGCCTCAAGGCACTCACGGAATCCAACCTCGGTCATTTCTCGCAGCCTCTGCTTATTCAAACGCATAGCTGTCGGAGGCTTAGCCGCGAGCTCTCGCGCTAACGAGAGGGACACCTCCATTACCTTTTCCTCTGGAACAATCTTGTTGATGATCCCAATTGAATGACATTCAGTTGCATCCATTAGACGGCCGCTCAGGGTCAAATCTGTCGTTCGGGCAAGCCCAAGGATTTCCCTCATGATCCACGGCCCTGTCACACTCGCTATGCCGGAGTTGACTTCGGGTTGACCCATTCGGACTCGTTCATGGCCAATTCGGAAGTCACAAAGGAGCGCCACTTGAAATGCTGAACCAGCAGCGACTCCGTTCAGGGCCGCGATGAGCGGCTTAGTGAGCGAGCGAATTACACCATACAAGCGTTTCCACTCACCGATCCATGCGGCCCCCTTGTCGCCGTCAAAAGCCATGGCTTCATTGAGATCTTGGCCAGAGCTGAATGCGCGACTGCCAGCTCCTGTTAATATAATGGCGCGCACTGTTTCGTCTCGCTCCAGTTCACTGAAAGCATCAACCAATTGACTCCGCATTGGTGTATGCCAAGCGTTCAGGATCTCCGGCCTGTTTAGAGTAATCACAGCGATGTTGTCATGCCTTTCGAGGAGAATGTAATTGTCCATCTCTGTCCTGTTCTATTTGAATCGCAATGCAGCACGTTCTTGGTCGGCCGGCCGTTCAGGCCAACCGTCATTCCCCGCTCGATAGCTGATGTCCCGGTTTATCGCGCTATCGCGCGCTTGAAATGAAATCGAGAGGCGGGTAGGCTTCCGATTGCCGATCGCCAGTAGCCACCCGGTCTCGACGGGTCGTCGCTTCCCAATTGCCTTCGCGTTGTATGTTGCCGCGCCCAATGCGTGTCGCAATAGCTAAAGCACATAGTTCGCTGGATCGACTCGATTGTTCAATACACGGCCGTGCGTGATGAAATCCGTAATCAACTTTGCTGATCCGCAGGCCATCGTCCATCCCAGTGGTCCGTGACCGGTATTCAGGAAAAGGTTAGTGTAAAGCGTTGGTCCAACGAGAGGTGGGCCGCCAGGCGTCATCGGGCGTAAGCCGGACCAGTTAAGCACGGCATCTGCGTCGATGTGGGAGGCCAAGGCAGGCAAGATTTTTAGAACGTCATTCAGAACGCGCCATCCTTCTTTGGCATCGACGCGCGTATTGTATCTAGCAAATTCGGCTCGGCCACCCATGCGTAGCCGATCACCCATCGGCACCATCATCGCATGATACCCATCATCCATGACTGGTCGCGTTGGTCCGCCTCGCCAGCCGTTTAATGCCACTGTAACAGAGTACCCTTTAACGGGGAGGATCGGTAGCTTGATACCGAGAGGTCGGGCTAAGAACGGACTGTAGCTACCAAGCGAAAGAACAAACGCATCGGCGCGGATGTCTCCCTGTGAGGTGACAACATGTGAGATCTTCGTAGAAGAAGCTTTGGCGATCCGGAGAACACTGGTGTTCATCAAGAACTCGGCGCCCAATTCGGTTGCCAGGCGAGCCATTTCGTTCGTGAACTTGTGTGCGTCCCCACTTTCGTCGTTGGGAAAGAATACGGCACCAGCGTAGCGATCGATAACGGGACCAAGACAGGGTTCTTTCTCAAGGATTTGACCTTGATCGAGGGTTTCGAATTGAACGCCCCATTCCTGCATGTCGCGGCATTTTTGAACGAACTCAGACTTCCGCCCACCGCGCGGAAATAAACGCATTGTGCCTCGTGTCGTCTGATCATAGTTAATGCGAGTTGTTTCGCGAATACTGCGGAGCGTATCCAAACTCAGGCTGGCAAGCCTGATGATTGCAATCATATTGCTTTTGTGGCGGTCATAAGTTGAGTTAGCCAGAAATCTAAAGCCCCAGCCGACCATAGAGGGTACCGCCCCCGGATTGATTTTGAGGGGCGAACTGCTGTCAAAAAGCATTTTTCCCAGACGCTTCACTGTCCCTGGGGAATTCCAAGGACTAGCGTCGCTTGGGGTCATCAAACCGCCATTTGCGAAACTCGTTTCCATTCCTGGTCGACCACAGCGATCAATCACTGTTACGTCATATCCATCTTTCGCAAGCATATAAGCCGTTGCACTACCTACTACGCCGGCACCGAGCACAACAACTTTCATCTCTTTGAGACCTTAAGCTTTCTTCTGGTCCGAGCAGTACCCGGAACTACTGACGAGTTGTGGCGGCACGTCATCGGAGCCCAAGCCGCCGGGAGAGGCGGCGCTCAAGGCGCGCCGTAGCCGCCGCCACCAGGCGTCTTAATGATGCAAATATCGCCCGCGCGGACTTCGCAGGAATCGTTGCCGGCAAGGATTTGCGTTTCACCGGAGGCACGCTGAACCAGATTCTCGCCCGGCTGGCCGGGCTCGCCGCCGGCAAGGCCAAAGGCACGTGTGCGCCGGTGAGATGACAGCACCGTCACCGTCATCGGCTCCAAGAAGCGCAGCCTGCGAACCGCGCCGTCGCCGCCGCGATAGAGGCCTTGGCCCCCCGAGTCTCGGCGTACGGAAAACTCCTCGACACGCACCGGGTAACGGGTCTCTAGCACCTCGGGATCGGTCATTCGGGTGTTCGTCATATGCGATTGGACCGCGCTCGCGCCGTCGAAACCATTGCCCGCGCCGGTGCCGCCACAGATTGTTTCGTAGTTCTGATGCACGTCGTTGCCATAAACGAAATTGTTCATTGTGCCCTGCGAACCGGCGAGAACGCCAAGGGCCCCGTATAGTGTTTCGGTGATCCCCTGGCTGACCTCGGTATTGCCGGCGATAACCGCCGCTGGATAGCGCGGGTTGATCATTGTGCCTTCCGGCACATTCAGGCTAATCGGCTTCAGGCATCCCTCATTCATGGGAATATCCGACCCTACCAGCGTGCGAAAGACATAGAGGACGGCCGCCTTGCAGATCGCCAGTGGTGCGTTGTAGTTGCCATCGTCCTGAGCTGAGGTTCCGCTGAAATCGATGCTCGCGGAGCGTTTCTCGCGGTCGATCCGAATGGCGACGCGGATGACCGCACCGCCATCGAGTTCATAGGCGAACTCGCTGTCGGTGAGGACCTCTATGACCCGCCGCACGCATTCCTCGGCATTGTCCTGCACGTGCTTCATGTAGGCGTGCATGACGTCGCGGCCGAACTTGGCGAGCATCTTTTGCAATTCGCGCACGCCCGTAGCGTTCGCCGCCACCTGGGCGGCGAGGTCGGCGATATTCTGGTCTATGTTGCGGCAGGGATAGGGACCGCTGGAGAGCAGTTCGCGGGTTTCTTCTTTGCGGAAGCGACCATCGCGGACGAGGTAGAAATCCTCGATCAGCACGCCTTCCTCGTCTATATGCTTGCTGTCGGGGGGAGCGGAGCCTGGCGTGCGCCCCCCGATATCCGCATGATGGCCGCGCGAGGCAACGGCAAAGAGGATACTCCTGCCTTCTGCATCGAATACCGGCGTGATGACCGTCACGTCGGGCAGATGCGTGCCGCCATTGTAAGGATTGTTCATCATCAAGACGTCGCCCGGGCTGAGCTTGTCGCGATGGTTGCGCAGCACGGTGCGAACACTCTCGCCCATCGATCCCAGATGTACCGGCACATGCGGTGCGTTGGCGACGAGATTGCCCTCGGCATCGAAGATTGCGCAGGAGAAGTCAAGGCGCTCCTTGATATTTACCGAATAAGCCGTGTTCTGTAGCGTTACCCCCATTTGCTCGGCGATCGACATGAAGAGATTGTTGAAGACCTCCAACATCAGCGGGTCGGCCTCTGTGCCGATTGCCTCCGCCCGTTTCAGCGGCACAACCCGGCGCAGCATCAGGTTTCCGTAATCGACAATCTCTGCCTGCCAGCCAGGCTCGACAACATTGGTGCCGGTCGGCTCGGTAATGATTGCGGGGCCGTCCACCTTGTCACCAATGGAAAGAGCCAGGCGGTCGACCAGCGGTATTTTCAACCATTCGCCCGCGAGAAAGGTGTCGATCGTTTCTCGGTCGCGCGGCGCCCCGCCTCCATTGATGACGTTCGTCGCCGCCGTCACACCAGTCGCGAGGATCGCCTCGACGGTGATCAGCTCGACGACGAGATCCGCTCCCTCAGGGAAATAGCCGAAGCGACTGTGATGGGCCTCGCGGAAGGCGGCACGCATTTCGTCCGGCGACCCGTACGCGATGGGGAGCGCCTGATGCGCGCCGGCGGTACGGATGTGGGCGGCGGCCGTGAGGCGAATCCGGGCCGGATCGGCGCCTTGCCGCTCGACCTCCGTCAGCGCCTCCGCCGAGAGGGCAGCGACAACCGTCTCGAAGACGTCCACCGCATCCAGCGGTTCATTGACCTGCCGTTCGCGCATCGCCCTGATATCGGCGAGCCCCATGCCGAAAGCCGACAGCACGCCGGCGAATGGATGGATGAAAATGCTTTCCATGCCCAGCACGTCGGCAACAAGGCAGGCGTGCTGGCCACCAGCGCCGCCGAAGCAGTTCATCGTGTATTTGCTGATGTCGTGGCCGCGCTGGATGCTGATCTTCTTGATCGCGTTGGCCATGTTCTCGACCGCGATGCGCAGGAAGCCGTCGGCCAACTGCTCCGCGGTCTTATCGAGCCCGGTCTCGCCGGCGATCTCGCGCGCGAGATGAAGGAATTTGCCGCGCACCACCTCGGTATCGAGAGGCTGGTCAGCATGCGGGCCGAAGATATGCGGGAAAGCGCTCGGCTGCAACTTGCCGAGAAGCACGTTGCAATCCGTCACCGTCAGCGGTCCACCGCGGCGGTAGCTCGCCGGCCCGGGATCGGCGCCGGCACTTTCCGGACCGACCTGCATACGGCCGTTGCGGAAGCTCAGGATCGAGCCGCCGCCGGCAGCGACGGTGTGAATGCTCATCATGGGCGCACGGATACGCACGCCCGCAATCTCGGTCTCGAAGTCGCGTTCGTATTCGCCGCCAAAATGACAGACATCGGTGGAGGTCCCACCCATGTCGAAGCCGATCAGCCGGTCAATACCGACCGCCGCAGCGGTCCTCTCCATGCCGACGACGCCCCCGGCCGGTCCCGACAGGATCGCGTCCTTGCCCTGGAACAGGCGGGCATCTGTCAAGCCGCCGTTCGACTGCATGAACATGAGCGAGGTGGCGGCACCCAGCGCGTCGCTGACCTGGTCGACATAGCGGCGCAGCAACGGCGAGAGATAGGCGTCGACGACCGTGGTGTCTCCGCGCCCTACCAGCTTAATGAGACGGCTCGTCTCGTGGCTGAGTGAGACCTGCGAGAAGCCGACCTCACGGGCGATGCGACCGACGAGAATCTCGTGATCGGGGCTGTGGTATCCATGCATGAAGGCAACCGCGACGGAGCGGAAGCCGCGTGAATGAGCGCTGCTGAGGACACGGCGAATTTCCTCCGCATCCGTTGCAACGAGTACCTTGCCGTCGGCAGCCACGCGTTCGTCAATCTCAACGACCTCCTCATAGAGAAGCTGCGGGAGCTGAATGTGCAAATCAAACAGGCGAGGCCGGTTTTGATAGCCAATGCGCAGCACATCCCCCATGCCGCGCGTAGTGACGAACAGCGTCCGCTCGCCTTTGCGCTCGAGTAGCGCGTTGGTGGCTACCGTGGTCCCCATCCTGACTGACTCAACGGCGAAGTCGGGGATCGGCTGGCTGTCCGCCAATCCCAGCAGCTCGCGAATGCCCTGAATGGCGGCATCGCGGTATTTCTCGGGATTTTCGGAGAGCAGCTTGTGGGTCTTCAGCTCGCCCTCCGGTGTGCGCGCAACAATATCTGTGAAAGTGCCGCCACGATCCACCCAGAATTGCCACATTCGCCCGCGCTCCACTTTTTTCGACGATCAATCTGTCCGTATACCTAACGGATACCGGCTGGAGGAGTCAATGGCCTAGGCAGCGACGGATCCACGGCAAGCCCCCTCGGAGTTGACATCAAAGTGCGAACGCCGCGTCAATCAATCAGGATGAGAATGCCGGCGGCGTTCCTTTCGGGGCCGATCACCAGATGAGGCTTTTCATGAAGTTCCGGCGGACCCATACGACAGCCGTCGCGGCGGCACAGGCGTCGATCAGCACGGCCACGCCCACTTGCCTCTTTCATCTGCGATGCAGCCTACGATCAAGCGGACATCTACGGCACCGTCACCCAGCGCCATGCTGATGCTCAGGTGATTGTTCCACCCCGATCAACAGCGGTATCAAGCGATATGGCGGAGAGCGCGCCGACCCGCCGCGACCGCCATCTCCAATGCATTGCCGAGCATGGACGCGAGGGATACACTCGTCGCACCTGGAGGCCGCCATCGGCTGGCTTAAACGGATCGGTTGGTGAACGCACCGACGCAGCCTAGGCTTTCTTAAGCGATGCGGAAGCACTTCGGGCGTCCCAGCTAGAGCATACAGCGATGGTGACCCAGTCATATGACCTCGGTCCATCCGTAGCGTAGCGCATCTCCAATCACTCGTGCAACGCAGTCATGAGCTATTCCTGCGCGGAACCGCCGATTTCAAAGATCGCGCACACCAGAGGGCGAGTTGAGGACCCACAAGCTGCTGTCCGAAACCCCGAGAACTCGCCGGCGTGCGTATCCGTGCGCCCATCAAGCATTCACACCGTCGCAGCCGGCGGCGGCTCGATTCTGTGATGGTCGACATCGCGCCCTGCGCGCATGACTTTTGAGCCATCAAGGATTTTGGGCGAAGAAGGCCACCTAAAACGATACGTGCACCAACAGGGAATTACTCATGCGGCACCGCCTTCCTGCCACTTACCTGGATATTGTAAATTTCGCCCGCGCTCCACCATTTTCGACGATCAATTCTTCCATCCGTATACCTAACGGATACCGGATGGAAGTCAATGGCCTAGCCGCGACGGATCCCCGGCAAGCCGCCCCGGAGTTGACACAGTATCCAATTCGTGTACAGAAGTTGGCGAGTATGTAGCGGGTGCCCAAGGTCGTTTCGACGCCAGCGGAGCGAGGAGTTCGAACGGCGAAGGACCGCCCCCCCCCGGTGGAATTTGCCGGGCAGATTAACCGCTGCGCCTATGGTCGCCGCATCAGAGTCATAATTGCGAACAGGCCGCGTGAATCCGCTCGTCGCTTCGTGGAGATCGTTCCAGCAATGGCAAGTCGTCACTTCCAAGAAACCGCCCGTGCCGGAACCCCGCAACCCAAAAAAAATGCCACCAATGCGGCGATACGACCATGAGTCGATCGCAGAACATCCGCGCTGCATTCGTGTTCGTCTCGCCGGCGGCGGCAGTCGCCTTGGCAATCTCGGGGCTGCCGCTGATCTACATCTTCTACACCAGTCTCGACGGTCCGAATTTCTCCCTAACCTTCTTCGGCGAGGTGCTGAGCAGCAGGCTGTTCTCCAAGACGCTCTCCACAACGCTAGAAATATCGTTCAACTCCTCGACGCTCAGCCTGCTCATCGGCTACATCGTGGCGCTGCATCTCGCACGCCAGTCGCCGAGCCGGCGTACGCTGCTGCTGACGCTGGTGCTGCTGCCGTTCTGGACCAGCGTTCTGGTCAAATGCTATGCCTTCACCGTCATCCTCGGGCGCACCGGCATCATCAATTCGCTGCTCAGCTACGCGACAGGGACACAGGTCGCCATCCCTCTGGTGCTGAACCGGGTCGGCGTTATGGTCGGCATGACCAATTATCTGACGCCCTTCGTCGTCTTTCCTATACTCGCGAGTCTGCTCGCCATCGACTCTTCAGTCTATCGGGCTGCGCAGATCATGGGCGCTCGACCGGCGCGGATCTTCTGGACCGTCACCCTGCCGCTCAGCATGCCAGGGGTGTTCGCGGCCGCTTCCAGCGCCTTCGTGATGGCGCTCTCCTTCTTCATTATCCCGGCACTGCTCGGCGGTCCCAAGGACGCCATGCTGTCGAACCTCGTCGACTTCTACACACGCGAGACTCTCGATTGGAACATGGCATCGGCAGTCGGCGTGCTGCTGCTCGGCATGGTGCTGATCGTGGCCGTCCCGTTCCTGGTCTGGAAGCAGCGTGCGGGTAGAGTGGGATGAGCGAACATCTGCGCGACCCGCTGCAAAAGCGCCATGAATGGCTCGGCACCCTGCTGGTGATCCTTTGCTATGTCTTTCTGCTGGCGCCCATCATCATCATCGTACCGATCGCCTTCGGTTCGGCCGACGAGCTCTCTTTCCCGCCGCGGCAATATTCGCTGGACCTATTCCATATCTTCTTCAACTCGGCATCATGGACCGACCCGCTGTTTCAGAGCCTGAAGGTGGCAGTTATCAATACGGCGGTGACACTCCTGACCGCAGTCCCCGCCGCTTACGGGCTCGCGCGCTATTCCTTCCCGGGAAAGCGCCTCATCTCGGCGCTGATGTTCAGCCCGCTGATCGTGCCCACGATTATTACCGCGCTCGGCCTCTACCTCTATTTCTCCTATCTGCACATCACCGGCACGACCCTCGCGCTGGTACTCGGTCATGTCGTCCACACCACGCCCTTTGTGCTGGTGATCATGATGGCCGGCGTACGGAAGCTCGATCCAAACCTCGAATTCGGCGCCCAGCTTCTCGGCGCGGGCCGCATTCGTATGTTGATCTCCGTCGTCTTGCCGCAGCTTCTACCCTCGCTGATCGCCGCGGCGCTGTTCGCTTTCCTGATCTCCTTTGACGAAGTGGTGATCTCGTGGTTCCTCTCCGGCTCCTCGACCACCACTCTGCCGGTGAAGATGTTCAGTGCGATCCGCTGGGAGGTATCGCCGGTGATCGCCGCCGTCTCTACGCTGCTGACGGCGGTTTCGCTGGTCGTCTGTCTCATCCTCGCCGCCTTCAAGAACTCCTCGCCCATCCAGAACTGATCCGCTCGGCGATCATATGAAGAAAGGAAGCCCGCATGACCATCCCCTTGACGCAAGTGAGAACGGAAGAGACGCTCAATGAGCTTCGGGAGCGCACCGCGCTTGCGAGCAAATTCGCCTGGTACATGGTCTCCGGGATCACCTCGATGGTCTTTCGCGAGAAGGGCGAGGCCGCGCTCAACGAGATCTGGCGGCGACTGCTTTCCTCGGAGCAGAAGGAACGCTTCCTCGAAGCGCTGGACAAGCTCGAGATAGCTGGGAACCCGCCCGCGATTACCGCCGCGCTCTACCACTATTTCAGCAACGCGATCGGCGGGCTGAACATGCAGGTTGTCGTCGAAAGCCCAAAGAAGGCGTGGATACGTTACATGGCGCCCTGGGGCTCCTATCCGGGCATGGCGGCCCTCACGGTTCCGCCGTCGGTGCGCCGCACGATCCTGTCGACTTGGCATCCGCGCAACGGCGAATTCCTGAACTGCCCGCGCCTCGGCTGGGTGGCGACCAAATTCGTCGCCGAAGGCCACCCGTATGACGAGGGGTACTTCTTCGAATACGACCACAACCTGCGGCCCGAGGAACGCTTCCGCGTCGAGCATGTTGAGCACAGCCCGGAATTCATTCCGGAGAAGACGCCCAAGCTCAATCCGCAGACCTGGCCGGAAGCGCGAATCCTGAAGGGCGGCTATAATTACAGCGTTGACTATGTCCGCCATGTCATCTCGATCGTCTATAGCCTGTTCGACGCCTACGAGTCCTGCAACATCATCACCAAAGCCATGCGACTGCTCGGAGCCCAATTCACCGGGGAACTCGCCAACGCGACCGGTCACAAGGGCACCGACCCCAAGAGCATCGCCGACATGTTCGGAGCGATCTTCGCCGCCTTCCGCAACCCCGTCGAGATAACGGCGCAGGACAACACCGCGACGCTGACGCTCGGCGGGCTCGTGCCCTTCACCAGCGAGGCCGATCCTGAGTTGCGGGCCGCGGTCTTCGAGTTCTTCATCATGGCGGTGCGCCAGCGCAACGGTCACCTGTCCATCACCCGCAGCTTCGACGAGGCGGCGCTTAGTGAACGGTGGATCATCAAGGACGAAGGAGAATGGCTTTGGTAAAGCTCAACCGCGAGAGCGGCCCACCCTATTTCACAGACGACGAGACTGTCTCTTCGCTGCTTAAGGCGGCAGCGCGGGCGCGGCCTAACCACGTCTATCTGCGCTGGGCCGGCGGCAAACTGACTTGCGCGGGGCTGGAACAAGAATCCGGACGGCTGGCTGCAAGTATTGCTAGCCTCGGGGTGAAGCCTGGCGAACGCGTTGCGGTCATGCTCGGGCATCATCTCGATCATGTTCTTGTCTTCTTCGCCCTGATTCGGGTCGGTGCAGTACTCGTACCGGTAAACACGGCATTGAAGGGACCAAGCCTCAGCTATCAGCTAGGCCATTCGCAGCCCGCTCTCGTCATTGCCGACCGGGAGTTTGCCGAGGTACTCAACGAGCCCGTCGCGACAGCAAGGGTTGCCCAGGTTCTCTGGCGCGATGGCCCGGGCGACTTCACCGGAAATGATGGGGTCAAAATCGGCCCGGCCGGCGACCATCCTCCTGAAGTCCCCTTCAGATGGGACGACCTTCGGATTATCCTCTACACGTCGGGGACTACCGGCGCTCCAAAGGGTGTGCAGATGTCGGACCGCATGCTGCTCGCAAGCGCTCTAGGCTCGATCTGGATCTCCGGCGTCGAGCCCGGCGATACCTTACACTTCTGGGATCCGATCTATCATGTCTTCGGGGCCGAGGTGCTGGTGCTCGCGCTCATGGTGCCGGTGACCCTGTACATGGTACCACGCTTCAGCGCTTCACACTTTTGGCAGCAGGTGAAGGAAGCCGGTGCCTCGCACATCCATTATGTCGGCGGCGTCTTGCAGATGCTGCTGAAGCAACCCGAGAGCCCGCTCGACAAGACGCATGGGGCGCGCATCGCCTGGGGTGGCGGCTGCCCCGCTGATATCTGGACGCCGTTTGAGGAGCGTTTCGGCGTCGCGGTCCGCGAGGGCTACGGCATGACCGAGACCTGCAGCTTCTCGACCATCAACACCGAGGGTCGACGCGGCTCGACCGGCAAGGCCGTCGACTATTTCGAGGTTCAGATTGTCGACGAAGAGGGCAAGCAGTGCCCGCCGGGAGTCGCCGGCGAGATTCGGGTGGCTGAACGCGAGCCGGGCGTGCTCACCGTTGGCTATTTCGGCAACCCCGAGGCGACCGCGGACGCGCTGCACGACGGATGGCTCTACACTGGCGACCTAGCGACGATGGACGCGGACGGCTTTATCCGCTTCCACGGACGCAAGAAGGACAGCCTGCGGCGGCGCGGCGAGAATATCTCGGCCTGGGAAGTCGAGCGTGTGCTTAACGATCACCCGGAGGTCGCGGAATGCGCCCTCATCGGCGTTAAGAGCGATGTCGGCGACGACGATCTGAAGCTCTTCGTGCGGCGCAACGAGGGAAGCCGGGTCACGGCTTCCGAACTGCTCGAATGGAGCCGGGAGCGCCTACCGAAATTCCAGGTGCCGCGCTTCTGGGCGTTTCTCGACGAGTTCCGCAAGACGCCTACCCAGCGCATCCAGAAACAGTTCCTGTCTACCAGCATCGAGGACTGCGACTTCGATGCGGAAATCACCAAAGCGCCCGGAAGGATAATCAAATGAAGCTCGAAGGCAAGGTCGCGATTATTACCGGAGCGGCACAGGGAATCGGCGCGGGTGTAGCTCGCGAATTCCTCGCCGAAGGCTGCCGCGTCATGATCGCCGACATCCAAAAGGACAAGGGAGCGGCACTCGCAGCAGAACTGGGCGGCAGCGACGTCTGCCGCTTCTGCGAATGCGACGTAACCCGCTCCGACCAAGTGCAGGCCCTGCTGGATGCCACCGTAGCGGCATGGGGTGTGTTGCATATAGTCGTCTGCAATAGCGGTATCAGCCGCAACGGCACCATCCTTGAAATCACCGAGGAGGACTTCGACGAGGTGATCGCGGTCAACCTTAAGGGCGCCTTCCTCGTCGGCCGCGCCAGCGCACGCTGGATGGTCGACAACGGCGTACATGGCGCGATCATCAATATGAGTTCGATCAACGCCGTCATATGCAGCCCTACCATTGTTCCCTACGCGGTCAGCAAGGGTGGGCTCAACCAGCTCACCGCCGTTATGGCCCTTGGGCTCGCGCCGCACGGCATCCGCGTCAACGGCGTCGGCCCCGGCTCTATCGACACCGAACTGCTGAGCAAGATATTCAGCACCGATCCGGATGCCATGCGCGGCATACTCTCGCGCACGCCAATGCAGCGGCTAGGCACGGCGAAGGAGATCGGTCGCATCTGCGTGTTCCTGGCATCCGAGGATTCCAGCTACATGACGGGCCAGACAATCTACGCCGACGGTGGGCGGCTCAAGCTCGCCTATAATGTGCCGGTGAAGGAGCAGGCTGATGGCTGATGGCGCGCCGAGCGGTGACGCCCGACACAGCATTTCGCTGCGGGGACTGTCCAAATCCTTTGGGCAGATGACGGCGCTGTTACCCACCGACCTCGACGTTCGTAGCGGCGAGTTCTTGACTTTACTCGGGCCGTCGGGATCGGGCAAGAGTACGCTGCTTAACCTGATCGCCGGTGCGCTGGCGCCGAGTTCGGGGACGATCCGGCTCGACGGCAAGGACCTGACCAATGTCCCGCCGCGCGACCGAGGTCTCGGCATGGTGTTCCAGAACTACGCCTTGATGCCGCATATGACTGTCTTCGACAATGTCGCCTTCCCGCTGAAGGTGCGGCGGCAGCCGGCCCATGTCACCCGCGCGAAGGTCGCAGAGGCGCTGGCGCGCGTCGGCCTTACGGGTTTCGAGAAGCGCAAGCCGAAGCAGCTCTCCGGTGGCCAGCAGCAGCGCGTCGGCATCGCCCGTTGCATCGTCTATTCGCCGGCCATAATCCTCATGGATGAGCCCCTGGGCGCTCTCGATAAGAATCTGCGCGAACAGATGCAGGGCGAGATCAAGCGCCTTCACCAGGATCTCGGGACGACCTTCATATATGTGACGCACGACCAGGAGGAGGCGCTCAACATGTCGGACCGCATCTGCCTGATGAGCGTCGGGCGTATCGCGCAGCTGGGTACGCCCGATGACCTTTATTTCAGTCCCCGAAGCCGCTACGTTGCCGAGTTCCTCGGCGAATCCAACATTATCACCGGGCGGGCAGCCGGCAAGGCGGAGCTCACCATCGCCGAGGACTGTAATCTCGGCACTCAGCCGTTCGATCATCCAAAAGGGACCGAACTCGCCACTATGTTTCGCCCGGAGAAGCTGCGCATCCTGACAAACGGGGAAGAGCCGAGGCACGGCGAGAATACACTTTCAGGCTCCGTGAAGGAGATATCCTTCTTCGGCCGCTCGACCCGAATCTGCCTGACCACCGACGTCGGGTTCCGGCTCATCGCCACCGCGGCCTCGCTGCAGTCGGATGCGCGCCCGGAAATTGCCAGTAGGCTGCGCGTGAGCTGGAAGCCCGAAGACTCTGTCATCCTCGATCAATGATGGGCGGCGCACCTGAAAAGATGCATGCCAAAATAAAGACCAGCGCTGCCGGCGTGTTACGGCCAGATTCGTTTGCATCGACGGTCGCGCCGGAATAGTTTGCCTCCACGATAGGGGAGCGACATCATGAACAGGATCGTAAAAAGCCGAGACGGCAGCAAGGTATTCGACACACTGCGCCAAGACATCTTGAAGCTTACCTTGGCGCCAGGCACTGTTATCGACGAAGCCGGCATTGCCAGACGGCATTCGGTTTCGCGCACGCCCATCCGGGAAGCGATCATTCAACTCATCTCGGAAGGGCTGGTCATACGCGACCGGCGAGTCGCCCGCGTCGCGCCGCTCAACTTTGATGACCTGCCGAGGATCTATGACGCTTTGGTGGTGTCGAGCCGGATCGTCCAGCGGCTCGCAGCCGAGAAGCGCACCGAGACGGATCTGGCGGAGATTGAGCAGCGGATGCGCGAGTTCGACGCGCTGTGCGACGAGGGCAACGGTGTGCAGCGCCAGGACGCTAATGTCGCGTTCCACATGAGTATTGCGCGCGCAGGGCGCAACCACTTCTTCTCCGAATTTTACGAGCGCATGCTGCTGACCTCGAGCCGACTGTCGCGCGCCTGTTTCTCCAGCGAGGGAGACTCCGAGGGGCAGGGCAATGGCGATCTCAAGCAGCACCTGACGGAGACAAGTCGTCAGCACCGGCTCATCTTCGAGGCGATCAGGGATCGCGATGTCGAGGCCGCCGACCGGCTGGCCGTCGAGCACCAGAACCTGTCCTTCGCCAGGCTGAAGGTGGCAATCTTCTCGCTAGCCTCCGAGAGCTCGATCAAAATGCCGCTGGACATTGCAAGCAGCAAAACACCGTCGGAACGGGTAAAGCATGTGCGTTCTAGTCCTCGTAGCCGAAACGCTCGGCCAGCATCTTGATGTAGCCAGCAACCAGCTTTTCGGCCGACGCCCCCCCGCCTTGCAGTTCGGCGGCAGCCCGCGCCGCCTGCGATAGCCCAAGGTCGGCGCTCCATCCGACCCCCGTGCGGCGGAACAGGATGTCCTCGACCGATCCGGGCATGTCCTGCACCGATTGCTCCGACCGCCGCGCGCGCCTTTGCCGCGGCCCCAAGTACTTTCGCGCCCGCGCCAGCATGTCTGAAGCGGTGAAGGAATGATCGGCGAGCCGTCCCCACGAGACACTTACCATCGGCGCGTTATCGCGGGTCAAATGCTCGTAGATCGTGCGCCGCCATGATCCGCGCGGATTGCCCGGATCGTAGGTCGCCGGCCGCAGTCCCGCCCAGGCGAACATCACGTCGCTCTTCGTGAGACCGAGACTTGGCAGCGTCGCGTTCGCTTGATCGAGAATAGATGCCACATCCTCCTCGCCTGCGACGGGGTCGCGCACGAAGCCTTTGAGCGGCGTCTCCGTCGGCCCGAGTATGTGGAAGTTCTTCCACGGCACGCAGAGGAAAAGGTGACCCAGCTCGTTGCGGCTGATCACGCCGGCGCCACGGAATTCCTCCGGCAGCCGCACCGCTATGTGGCACCCCTTGTTCGGCGTCACCGTCCTGCTGTCTGACAAGCCACAGGCCGCGTTAACGAGATCGGAACCGGGGCCCGCGAGGTTCAACAACAGCTTCGCGTCGATCTCCGCCGTGCCTCCCTCTCCTTGCCTGTCGGCGAGCGTAACGCGCCACCGCCCATCGCCGCTGTGTGCTGCCACCAGTTCGGTGTAGTTGCGGATCGTTGCGCCATAAGCGGCCGCGTCCAGTACGTGATTGACGCAGATACGTTCCGGCCAGTCAAAGACATATTCAGTGAAGGCTGCGAGCCCGGTGAGGCCGCCGCCGAGATAGCGGGTGATGCCGATATGCCCAAGTTCATCCTGCCGGTAGCGCCGGTAATCGAGAGTCGAATCCCAGCCCGACAGCGCGTTCAGCACGGCGAAGGCCAGATCGTATTTCCACGGGGCTACCGTATTCCCGGCGCGTAGTGGGATGTAGAAGGTATGCGGCGAAATCCGCCGCCCCATCACCGAGCGCAGGCGCCGGCGCTCGCGCATCATCTGGCCGGCGAGGGCCACATTGCTGATCTTCGACCTGATAGTCGTCGCATCGGCAGCGGCGGCGAGATAGTTGAGGCCGCAATGCATGATGCGGCTCGAGCGGCTGGAGCTGCCAGATCCGAAATCTCCCGCTTCGATAAGTAACACCTCGTAGCCCGCGCCGGCGAGGCGATTGGCTGACGCCGCGCCGTTTATGCCGCCGCCGATGACGACGGCATCGAAAATCTTGCCGTTCAGCTCCAAAAGCGTCGATCTCACGCCCGTGGTCCCTTCGATAACTCGAGAACCTCCCGCGCGATTGCGATGTCGATAGCGCCGAGGCCGGTGGGAAGGAACACCTTCCGCCGCCCATCCGCGGCGAAGTTGCGGTTCTCGGCCACGAGTTGCTGGAGGGAGAGCGCCTTCACAGGCGCATACCGCTTGAGGGCGCCATTGGCCATCAGCGCCTCGAATTGGACAAGATCGTCGACGAAGAACTGCTCGCGCGGCGACAGCGCCATGGTGTTTATGGTCCGGCCGAGATCGACGAGGCTGATGAAAGCACCGGGAGTGAACCATTCCGGCTCGATAAGAATTTCGGTCGGCGCCGGACTCGTGGTGACGACGATGTCGGCACCCTCCACACACTCGCGCAGCCCCGCGTAGGCCTTCGCCTTCAGCCCTATGTCGCGCGCTTTGGCCGCGAGCCGCTCGGCGCTTTCGATGCGGCGACTGAAGCAGGAGCACTCCTGCAACGGAAAGGCTTTCGAGAACAGATCGAGGTGGTATTGCGCCTGCTCCCCGCATGCGATGATTGCCATTCGGGTGCTTGCCTGCCGCGCCATCCGCTTCGCCGCCACCAGGCTGACCGTGGCGGTCCTGATGGCGGTTATCCAGCGGGCGTCTAGCACGGCGAGCAACCGACCGCCCTTGAGCGCGCTGAGGACGATCGAAGCTTCCAGGTTTTGTTGGCCAACTGCGGGGTCGAATGGCTCGATACTGAGCCATTTTACCCCGGCCACACCGTCGTTCTGCAGCAGGGCAGGAAAGGCCATGAATCGGGTGCCGTTCGCCGCCTCGATGACCGGTCTGGGGGCCATCCTTGCGGAGCCGTCATGCAGCGCCGCAATGGTGCGCTCGGCAATCTCCAGCACCTTGCGCCTGGACATGGAGAGCGAGGCGATATCGTCTGCGGAGAAATACTGCATTCGTTTGCTATCGTCTCAGTAGGGTTCGACAGATTTCGCGAAACAGCGGAGACGGGTCTTCAGAGCCGCATCCGCCGTCGGCGGGGATTCTCCGGATCAGGTGAGAATCCACTCCTTGAACCGGCGAGAGATCGTTTCGAAGTTATCAGCCCACCAGTTGTCGTTCAGGATGACGTTCCGTGGGTTGTTCGAATCCGGCAGCCACTTGCGGGCGCTATCGGAGAGCATTGTCAGCGACTTCTTGGAGTTTGGATTGTAGCCGAGCTGCTCCATCAGCGGCGCCTGGGCTTCAGGCCGCAGCGCGTAGGACACAAACTTGAACGCGTTCTCTTTGTGGGGCGCGCCCTTGACAACCGCGAGATACTCGGTGCCGATCAAGGCCTCGGCGAAGGAGAAGGATAGGGTCTTGTCGCTTGCCTGAGTCGCCTTCACGCGGGCCGAATAGGTGTAGGAGAAATCGACCTCGCCGCTCTGCAGCAGGGTGACGGTCTGCGGCGTAGCGGCGACCCAGGAGGCGACATAAGGCTTGATGGTATCGAGTTTCTTGAAAGCACGGTCGACGTCCAGCGGATAGAGTTCGCTGGGCGATACGCCATCGGCCAGCAGGGCAGCTTCGAGGGTCTCGCTGGGCCGATCGCGGAAAGTGCGCCGGCCGGGAAACTTCTTGTAGTCGAAATACTCCGCGAAGGTGGTCGGATGCTTGCCTTCAGGGAACTTCGCCGGATCCCACGCGATGCCGCCGGCAAAGGTGTAGAAGGGGACACGGTCACGATCCGCTGGCAGCGCCAGATCATCGGCATCGAAGAGCGCCGGGTCGAGGGGTTCCCAGTAGCCCTCCTTCGAGCCCGACGCCCCGAGTGCGCTCGGCGCGTCGAACACGTCCCAATCGACATTTCCTGAGGTGACCTGCGCCTTTACCTTGGCAAGGTCGGGCGTATCGATGACGTTCACCTTGATGCCGGTCTCTGCCGTGAAGGGCTCAATGACAGCTTTTTGGACGGCTTCCTTGTAGGCTCCGCCCCAAGTAACGAAAGAGATTTCGCCGCCTTGGGCGAAGGCGCGGTCTGCGCGTATGATATACGGCGCCGCCAGCAGGACACTGGCCGCCGAGATTAGGCCGCGGCGAGAAATCTTGCGTTCGTTCAGTTGCATACGAATTCCCCCTGAGATTGCTGTTCTTCTCACCGACGCCAGATCTCCGGGCGCGGTATGTATCCGTCGTCACCAATCGAAGAAAGGCGGCGAGCCCGGTCCCTTTTCATAGACTTCCGCTCCGTCCCAGTCGAGCCGGGCTAAACGGCGTTTGCTCAATGGACGATTACATTCAGCACACAAATTGGATACGGAGTCAAGTTGGATACGCGTTCCACCTCCACAAAACGCGGACCTTCCGCAGCATCGGCGGTCGGCGCGCAACGTCCGCAGCGAATCTTCACCGAGATGTGCTGGGGCTCGCTGGCGAGCGCGCGCAACTCCGTCTCCGGCGGCCCGCAGGAGCACAGGAGCGATAGCGGACATGACCAGACAGGACCGCCGCGTCGACAGGCCCAAAGGCGGACCTCAGATGCCCCGACTGCTTCGCGTTTCCCTGCGGCCCCTACCATTTTTGAAAGAAGCTCGCGCCGCGCCAAAGCCTCGAGCACGTAGCCGACCGAGGCAACGATTGCCCAGATGCGGGCCTCAAATTACGCCAATCATAATCCATGTGCCAATCTAATCGCCAGGCGCAGATCTTGAGCCCGGCAGGTAGCCAAACATCGCCACGTCTACCTGGGCCAACCTACAGCAGCTGTGGGGATAAGTACTTCTATGAAGAAGAGATTGCGGTCGAAATAACGGAATACAACTTCCGGAAAGATATCGAGGCAAACGGACCCACTAGCTTAATTCGCACGCGTTGCCGATTCGTGTTCTGGTCAATCGGCAATTGTGCAGATGGTCCCGCCATAGCTGAAGTAGATATCCATGAGTCGACTTGCCAAAGACCCAGAAGCGTCGAACGGGCTCCAGACTAGGCGATAAGAAGTCGATGTTCATCAAGCAACACACAGGCAGAGGCGTCGAAGCTGATGTCGATCGTCTCACCCTCGCGCGCGACCTGCCCATTGATCATCGTACTTGCGCGAACCGGCAAACCTGTTCCGATGTCGATCTCGTAGAGGGCACTTCCGCCGAGGTAGGAGGTGCACACCACTCTGCCCTTCAGCGTATTCGCATAAGATCTACAACCAACGGCAATCTTTTGCGGACGGATCACGATCGTAAGGCGCATGCCAGAGTCAAGGCGCGTCGGCGCGATGACCTGTATCGATTGACCGCCAGCAAGCGTGATAGACGCGACCTGCCCATCCAAAGCTGACACGACGCCCTGTAGCATGTTGGCCTGCCTAGGAAGTCGGCCACGAAGGCAGTCGCGGGTTGTTCATAAACCTGTTCGGGCGTGCCAATCTGTTCAGCCATCCCGGCATTCATCACTACGATCCGATCCGACATCGACAGTGCTTCTTCCTGGTCATGGGTGACGAATATCGCGGTGATGCCGGTCTCATGTTTGCGTCGAGAGCCGACAGCGGCTCGTCGAGCAGCAGCACCTGCGGCTCGAACACGATGGCGCGGGCGAGCGCGATGCGCTGCTGCTGTCCGCCCGACAATTGCGAGGGCAGTTTCTTTTCGCTGCCTGGAAGCCTGACCATCTCTAGCGCCTTGCCGACCTTACGCGCGATGTCGGCCTTGGGCACGTCGTGGTATTTTAGGCCGAAGGCGACGTTGTCGAAGACGCTTTTATGCGGAAACAGCGCATAGCTCTGGAAAACCAGGCCGATGTTGAGGTTGTAAATAGGCACGTCGTCGACACGACGACCATCGATCATGATCTGGCCGCCCGAAATGTCGACCAGCCCCGCGATGGAGCGCAGGATCGTCGTCTTGCCGCAGCCTGACGGCCCGAGCAGCGTGACGAAGCTGCCCTTGCGGATCGACAGCGAGAAATCGCGCACCGCGACGAACTTGCCATAGGCGATGTCGATGTTGCGGAACTCTACCGCCGGGCGTTCCACACCTGCGATCGAAAGGTCCGTCCCAGCCGACCTCGGCCGGGACGGCTGCATGGTTTCAACGCACTCACGCACCTTTCGAGATCCTGTTCCACTGCTTGGTCCACGCCTCCTCGTTGGTCGCCCAATAGACCGGATCGGCGAAGGTCAAAGACTTCATCATGCCTGTCGAGTCGAAGGCCGGTAGCTTCTCGATCTTCTCGGTGAGCTTGACCTTCGTCGGATCCAGCGACGGCGGATAGCCTTGGCCCTCGGCCACCGCGATAGCAGTCACCGGGTCGAGCATGAAGTTGATCAGCTCCTCGCACTCGGCCATCGGCGAACCCTTGAGGACGAGCATGTCCTCCATCCAGGCGTAGGAGCCGGCCGGATCGAGATAGCCGATCGGATGGCCCTGGTCCTGCAAGGCGGCGACGCGGCCCGACCAGGCATCGGTCACCACGATCTCTTCCTTCGACAGCAGATCCATCAGCTCCGCGCCGGAGCTCCAGAACTTTTTGACGAGGTCGCGCGTCTCGCGCACCTTTTGGCCCAGATCATGTCCATGTCCTTGATGTCGTTGGGGTCCTGCCCGGTGGCCAGAGCCGCGTACCAGACGCGCGTGACCATGCCGTCCGCGCCGCCGATCTTGCCCGCATATTTCTTGTCGAGCAGCAGGCCCGCACCTTTCTCCTTCGCCTCCTCCGGCGAGATCACCTTGGTGTTGTAGGCGATGCCAGTGGTGCCGTAGTCGTAAGGCACGGCCGAAAGCTTCGGCGTCAGCTTGCGGAGCGGCTCGATCATCGGCTGCAGCACATTCGCCATGTTGGGAATGTTGGCCTCGTTGATCTCCGAGTTCATCCCGGCATTCACATATTTGATGTAGTAGTCGCCGGACGAATGCACGATCTGGAAGTCGCCGGGCTTGGAAGTCTTGATCTTGGTGATGATCTCTTCCTCGCCGCCGAACGTGCCCTGGACCACCTTGATCTTGGTCTTGGCCGTGTAGGGCTGGAAGGCATATTTGTCGATCGCCTCCTGCACCGTGCCGCCCCAGCCGTCGAAGCGCACTTCTGAGACAGCGGCTAGCGCGCGTCCCATCCAGGGCATGGACAATCCGGTGGCGGCGGCGGCCGCCGCCGTCAGCGTCAGGAACGAGCGCCGGCTGATATCGCCGTTGACATAGCGGTCATTGAGCCGCTCCAGTCGTTTGGTGTTGGTCAGTTTCATTGCAGTTCTCCCATTTGCGTTGCTTGACGAAGCCAGTCAGCCGCCAGGCCCATCTGCCTTCCTCGCTCCGCCGCCCCGCCTTCATTTGCCCAGGCTTCATCATCCACCCAGTCCTTTGACGATCTGCGACATGCCCATGTAGCGGGTGTAGATGGCGGCGAAGAAGCCGAGCACGACGAACAGGACGATCGAGAGCGTGGCACCCATCGGCCAGTTCAGCTCGCCCATGATGGTCTCGGAGATGAGGTTGCCGAACAGCGCGTCGCGACCCGAGCCGAGCAGTTGCGGCGTCACATAGCTGCCGGCCGCCAGCACGAAGCAGAGCAGCAGGCCCGCCGCGAGGCCGGGCAGAGAGAGCGGAAGCGTGACCTCCCGGAACGCCTGCGCGCTGGTGCAGCCCATCGAGCGGGCCGCAGAGATCAGCGTGCGGTCGATGCCCTCGAGGCTCACATAGACGTTGAGGATCATGTAGGGCAGCAGGAAGTGCAGCAGCCCGAGGATCACCGCGCCCTCGTTGTAGAGCATCGGCAACGGCTCGTTGATGATGCCCATTTTCAGCAGCGCAACGTTGATGACGCCCTGTTCGCCCAGGATATTGATCCAGGAAAAGGTGCGGATGGTGAAGCTGATCCAGAATGGCACGATGAGCAGAAGCAAGAGCAGCCACTTGTGCTTGAAGCTGGTGGCCCAGATGAAATAGGCTGGGAAATAGCCCAACACCCCGCAGAGCAGCGCCATCATCGCGCCGATTCTCAGCGTCTTCAACAGAAAGCCGTAATAGTAGCTGTCGGTGAGAAATTCGTGCCAGTTCGCGGTGGTCAGCTTTGCGGTTTCGGACGCCCGCGGTGACAAAGGTAAAGAAGATGTAGATCGCCATCACGGTGATCGGCAGCATGAGAAGCACCAGGAGCAGCATAAGGGTGGGGGCAACAAGAATCCATGCTAGCCGCGTATCGTAAAGTTTCCACGCTTTGGTCATGTTGATGCTACTCTTTCCCCAGGCTCGCCACGTACATCACGCCATTTCGCCGGGCTGCTTCCGCCCATGGCCCAGACGGTACCTATGTTGTTTTCAGTTGCCGCAATCTCAACAATGGCGGCGTCGCAACAATGCCAGTGGCAAACTGACAGAGTTCCGCGAAGGCGATCGGAGCCGCACCACTCTAACCACCGCCGCAGATGGCGACCTCGAGTTCCTGCGCTCGGACCTCCACCACGCTGATCGCGATCAACGCCACTGCGCGTGCAATTCTACGCTGGCGGGATCCAGTCTATGATTCGTGTCCTCCTGGGCGCCGCATGTATCAATCGTCGTTTCGCCCACCCGAACGGCGGACAAGACGCCTTGACCCTTGGCCGCGCTTATTCAGCACAAAAATTGGATACGGAATCAAGCTCACACATTGGATACTGGGATACTGGCGACGGAGGGGAACCGGGGAACGCGAGCGCGGCTGCGTAGCGAGGCCGAGCGGGATGTAGCGGTGGCGGAAGCGGCCAATGCGCAAGCGAAGCTTTCCAGTACCGAAGCGCTGATCGCGTAGTTGCAATTGCAGATCGGAAAGCTGGAGCGCGAGAAGCACGGGCCACGCAGTGAGCGGACGCTACGCCGTAGCCTGCGCAATCGGAGTGCTTTAAGCGCCGGCGCGTTGTTGCCCGACGACAGGATCAGATCTCATCCGTATGCCCTCATCCCATACGTTCTGAGGCATAGGAGCCTGGCGAAGCGGGGAAGACCACCGTCTTGTTCCCGTTGAGGAAGACACGGTTGTGGATATGGGCATGGATCGCTCGTGCAAGAACCTGGCTTTCGACGTCGCGCCCGAGCGATATATAGTCGGATGGGCTCTGGGCGTGGGTGACGCGCACCGTATCCTGTTCGATGATCGGCCCCTCGTCGAGATCGGCTGTAACATAATGCGAGGTCGCGCCGATCAGCTTCACCCCGCGTTCAAAAGCCTGCTTGTAGGGGTTTGCCCCCTTGAAGGAGGGCAGGAAAGAGTGATGAATGTTAATGATGCGGCCGGACATCTTCTCGCACATCTCATCCGATAGCACCTGCATGTAGCGGGCAAGCACGATCAGCTCCGCTCCGGTTTCCTTGAGGACCCGCATCTGCTGCGCCTCGGCCTCGCGCTTATTCTCCTTTGTCACTTTGATATAGTGGAACGGGATATCGTGGTTCACGACTGGCTTCTGACAGTCCAAGTGGTTCGAGATCACCGCCACTATGTCGACTGGCAGCGCTCCGATGCGCCAGCGGTACAGCAGGTCGTTCAGACAATGGCCGAAACGCGAGACCATGATGATCACCTTCATCTTGCGGCTCTCGTCATGGAAGGCGAATTCCATTCCGAACGCATCGCCGGTGTCGGCAAACCCGTTGCGTAGTGTGTCGAGCCCAATACCCTCTTCGGAACTGAAGCTGACGCGCATGAAGAAGTTGCCGGTCTGCGTATCGTCAAATTGCGAACTGTCGGTGATGTTGCAGCCGTTTTCTGCGAGGTAACCTGCGATGGCGGCGACGATCCCGCGCTTCGACTTGCAGGTGACGGTTAGGCAGTGTTTTTCCATATCGATTTTCTCGAGTGTGCAGAACAGATTCGTTCGGCGTGTCAGTAGAATGGCGGACGTGGACAGGACTCATAAGGTCAGCCCCTCGGGCGCTGGCAGCCCGCGGGCACGGCACCAGGCGGGGACCGCGTTGGCGAGCAGACAGCGATGCTCATGGGACCGACGCCTCCCGGCACCGGCGTTATGGCGCCCGCTATCTCGGCCGCTCTGCTAAAATCCACGTCGCCCACCAGTGTTGTTTGCCGGCCCGCGTTATCCGATTGATGCCCACGTCGATTACCGTCGCGCCCGGCTTGATCCAGTCGCCGGCGATCATTCTGGGCGGTCGACGGCAGCCACAAGAATGTCAGCTCGACGACAGATTGAGGCCAAATCGCGCGTACGCGAATGAGCCATGGTTACGGTGCAGTTGTCGCCGAGCAGAAGTTGCGCCATCGTCTTTCCGACGATGTTCGAGCGCCCCACGACCACGGCTTCGAGCCCGGACAAATCGCCGAGATGGCCGCGCAGCAACATTAGGCAACCCAATGGGGTACATGGCACCATCGCATTTTGTCCCGTTCCCAAAAGCCCGACATTCGAAATGTGAAACCCATCGACATCTTTTGCCGGGTCGATCGCATTGATCACCAGATCGGCGTTCAGATGCCTGGGTAGAGGGAGTTGGACGAGGATACCATGAATATCCGGATCGGAATTCAGCTGCTCGATTAGAGCAAGCAGATCGGCGTGAGATGTTTCAGTGGGCAGCTTGTGTTCAAGGCTGCTCATGCCAGCTTCGATCGTCTGCCGTCCTTTGTTGCGCACATAGACTTCCGACGCCGGATTATCGCCTATCAGAACCACACCCAGGCCCCGCGTAATGCCGTGCTCCTCCTTGAGCCAGGCCACATGCCCAGCAACCCTCGAACGTAGCTGCGCCGCGGACGCTTTGCCGTCGATGATCTGAGCAGTCATGTTGCCCTTTCCTCTAGCCGCTTCGCCGCCGTTTCCAGCGCGTGCCAGAGCGATCCGGCCGACGAGCGCGCGCCCAGCACGGCGACATGAGCGTCGCTGCGGCGGATGACGAAACAGCTCATATGCTCAAGGCCGGTACGCGTCGCAAGGCCCGGGCCAAAGTCCGCGAGATCGACGTTAACAAGCTTCGACAGCAATGCCTCGACAGGCCTTGAGCCGGCCGGCGAAACGATCTCGAACGCGACCCAGCCATCGGTCTGCTCCGTTACCGAGCAGCCGGGAGCGAGTTGCTTGAGCTCGGCGGCAAAATCCAGTTCGGCGCGGCCTTCGTACTCGATCATCCACTGATCCGGTCCGGTCCACAGCGCGGCAACCCTCTGCCCTGCAACCCAACGGCCGGGTCCGGGAAGAGTGAGGCCGAACGGCTTGGGCTCAACGGTTCCGTGGCGCAGCGCCAGAGAGGCAAGCGCGAGCCCCGTGTTCTCGCGGATCTCCAAGGCCCCGAACGACGGGAGGCGTGGTAGCGCGGCACCGAGCGCGGTGATGGGTCTCAGGTCACTCACGAAGACGTGCTCCTTCAGGATCGACAAAATGCGCCGGCACGACGCGCAGGCGCGCGCTTTCGCCTTCGAGCGGGTTCGCGGCCACGATCACCTCGCCCAGCCGTTCATCGCCGTTCTCGAGGAAACCGAGCCCGATCATCGAGCCGACATGCGGACTGTAGCAGGCCGACGTGATCCAACCCTGATCGGTATCGAATTTCCTCGGTGCGCCTTCCGCAAAAAGATGCGAGCCGCTGACCACCTTCCCGGCAGGATCGACGGGCCGCAGCCCGACCAGGCGTCGCCTGTCGCCCGCAAGGCCCTCGCGCCGCGACATCACCGCGCCGACGGAATCCTTCTTCTGCGATACCATACTGCCAAGCCCGACCATGAGGGCCGTCGCCTGTCCGTTCAACTCAGGGCCGGCGGCGTGTCCCTTCTCGATCCGCAGGACCCCCAACGCCTCGGTGCCGTAGGGCGTCGCTCCGAGATCGGCTCCCAGTTCCATCAGCCGCTCCATCAACGCGTGGCCGTATCGTGCGGGAACCGCGATCTCGTAGGCGAGTTCGCCCGAGAAGGAGATGCGGAAGAGCCGCGCGCGCAGGCCCTCGCAGACGGTGAGCTCCGCGCAGGCCATGAAGGGGAAGGCCTCGTTTGACAGGTCGAACCCGTCAACGATGCGGGCGAGCAGAGCGCGCGACTTCGGCCCGGCGACGGCAATCTGCGCCCAGGCATCGGTCGTGGAGATGATCTGGACCTCGAGTTCCGGCCAAAGGCACTGCCGGGCGAACTCCATGTTGCGGTAGACTAGCCCCGCATTGGCCGTGGTCGTGGTGACCAAGTAGTGATCATCGGTAAGGCGCGCACAGGTGCCGTCGTCATAGGCAAAGCCGTCTTCGCGCAGCATCAGCCCGTAGCGGACTCGACCGACTTTCAGGGTGGCCATCATGTTGCAATAGAGCCGGTTGAGAAACTCGCCCGCGTCCGCGCCCTGGACATCGATCTTACCGAGCGTCGTCACATCGCACTGGCCCACTGCGCTGCGCACGGCCCTGGCCTCGCGGTCCACGCTCTGCCGCCAATGCGTTTCGCCCGGACGCGGATAGTATTGCGCACGCATCCACTGGCCGACCTCGACGAACACCGCGCCTTGCGCTTCTGCCCAATGATGAGTCGGCGTCAGGCGGCGGGGTCGGAAATGCGGCCCTATATCGCCGCCGCCCAGGACCGAGATCGTCACTGGAGTGTAGGGCGGGCGGAAGATCGTTGTTCCCGTTTCCGGGATCGACTTCCCGGTTAGCTCCGCCATCACGGCAAGCCCGGTCACGTTTGCGGTTTTGCCCTGGTCCGTCGCCATGCCCAGAGTCGTGTAGCGTTTCAAATGCTCTACCGGCCGCATGTTCTCGGCATGGGCGAGCTTGATATCCTTCACTGTCACGTCATTCTGGAAATCGACCCAGGCGCGCTTCTTGCCCGGTACATGGAAGACGGGCGCAACCGTGTAGTCTGCCTCCTCGGCGCGCGGCAAATCGGGCAACGATGCCGCGATTCCAAGTTCGCCCATCGCACGCTGTGCGGCTTGCGAGCCGGAACGCATGGCGTCGGCGGTGGAAAATTTGCCCGCCGCCGCACCTGCCGGAATTAGTCCTAGAGGCCCATCCTCCCCAGGCAGGAACGCCTGCAGCGGTTCATTCCAAACAGGCCGACCGCGATGATGCGAAAAGAGATGCACATTCGGGTTCCAGCCGCCTGAGACCCCAAGCGCGCCGCACTCGATCCATTCAAACCTGCCGTCTGCCTGAACCTCGATCGACTTCAGGCCAAGCTGGCCGCGTGAGCCAGTCACCATGCCCCCCGCGATCAGCCGGTAGTCACCGCGAGCCTTCGCCTCGGAGCGCACGTCGATGACGGCGGCGATCTGGACATCCTTGGCGGCGAGATCGCGCGCGGTGCGATGACCGTCATCGTTATTGGTGAAGACGGCGACCGTCTCGGACGGACATGCCGCCCAGCGATTGGCGTAGGCGCGCATTGCGCCGGCGAGCATGATTCCCGGACGGTCATTGTCGGCAAAGGCGATGGGGCGCTCTGTCGCGCCCGCCGCCAGTACCGCGCGTTTCGCCGTGATACGCCAGAGTGTCTGGCGCACACGCCCGCTCGCCTCTGGTAGATGATCGGAAACGCTTTCCACCGCGCCATAGATGCCGTGATCATAGACCCCGAACACCGTGGTGCGACGCATCACGCGAATGTTCGGCAGGCCCTCGATTTCAGCCTCCAACCCTGAGATCCAGTCGGTGGCTTGACCTCCGTCCAGCGTTTCTGTCTCGGACAGAAGCCGCCCGCCCAGGCGGAAATCCTCATCTGCCACTATCACGCGCGCGCCTGAGCGCGCCGCTGTCAGCGCCGCAGCCAGTCCGGCTGCCCCCCCGCCGATGACCAAAAGGTCGCAATGCAGGAAACCCTTGTCGTATGTATCCGGGTCGGCCTCCATGGAGAGGCGTCCGAGGCCCGCCGCTTTGCGGATCGCCGGCTCGTAGAGCTTTTCCCAGAAGGCTTTCGGCCACATGAAGGTCTTGTAGTAGAAGCCGGCGGTGAAGAAAGGCGACAGCAGGTCGTTCACTGCCAGTGCATCGAAGCCGAGTGAGGGCCAGCGGTTCTGGCTTCGCGCCTCCAGACCGTCGAACAGTTCCACCGTCGTCGCGCGCGTGTTGGGCTCCCGCCGCGCGCCCGACCGCAGTTCCACCAAGGCGTTCGGTTCCTCCGAGCCGGCAGAAAGCAGCCCGCGCGGGCGGTGGTACTTGAAGCTGCGCGCCATCAGACGAACGCCATTGGCCAGCAGCGCCGAGGCGAGCGTGTCGCCGGGATGGCCCTGGTAGCGCTTGCCGTCGAAACTGAAGTTCAAGGTCTGCGAGCGGTCGATCAGCCCTCCGGACAGCCGTGTCATTTGCTGCACCTCGTCCGCGAAAGGGCGACGTCGCGGGCCAGTTCCGCACCGAGGACTTCATGGGTGACCGTGTCGCGCGTCACCACCAGCCATGACCGGTCACCCTGCTCGTGGAACCACAGTTCGCTGTGCACGCCTGAGGGGTTGTCGCGCAGGAAGACGTAATCGCAAAAGGCGGCCTCGGCATCGGGCGCGGAGGAGTCTGGACGGTCGATGAGCCGCGCGTCGCCCAGATAGGTGAATTCCTGAGCATCGCGCGGGCCCAGAAGTGGATGTGGGATCAGCATTGGACCGCCTCAGTGGAGATTGGGCTGGGCACCGGCGCCGCGCTCGTCGACCACATGGCCGCGTGCGAAACGGTCGATACGGTAGGCGCGCGCGGTCTCGTGCGGCGCGCCGGTGGCAAGAAGATGGGCGAAGGCGTAACCGCTGGCAGGCGTCGCCTTGAAGCCGCCATAGCACCAGCCGCCGTTGAAATAGAGGCCATCAATATGCGTGCGGTCGATGATCGGCGAACCGTCCATCGACATGTCCACCACGCCCCCCCACATGCGCAGGAGCCGCGCCCGCCCAATTATGGGCATCAGCGCCATGCCGCCTTCCGCGACATCCTCCACCACCGGCAGGTTGCCGCGTTGGGCATAGGAATTGTAGCCGTCGATATCGCCGCCGAAGACAAGGCCGCCCTTGTCGGACTGGCTGATGTAAAAATGGCCTGCCCCGAACGTGATCACACCGGGAATGGTGGGTTTGAGCCCCTCCGTGACGAAGGCCTGCAAAACATGGCTTTCGATCGGAAGCCGCATTCCAGCCTTTGCCATGACGCGGCCCGAGGAGCCCGCCACCGCCACCCCGACGTTGTCGGCGGCGATATAGCCGCGCGATGTCTCCACGCCACGCACCTTGCCGCGATCGAGCCGGAAACCGGTCACCTCGCAATTCTGGATCAGGTCCACGCCGTGGCTGTAGGCCCCGCGCGCATAGCCCCAGGCCACGCCGTCGTGCCGCGCGGTGCCGGCCCGCTGCTGCATCAGGCCGCCTTTGATCGGGAAGCGCGCGTTCTCGTAGTTCAGGAACGGAACCATGGCGCGCAGTTCCTCTCGACCTAGCAGCCGGGCGCCCGCCCCCGCCAGCATCATGGCGTTGCCGCGGCGGCGGAAGGCATCACGCTGCGCATCCGTATGAAAGAGGTTGATGATGCCGCGCTGGGAAACCATCGCGTTGAAGTTGAGCTCCTGCTCCAATCCTTCCCAGAGCTTCATCGAGAACTCATAGAAGGGCTCGTTGCCGGCAAGCAGGTAGTTCGAACGGATGATTGTCGTGTTTCGCCCGACATTCCCGGATCCGAGCCAACCCTTCTCCAGCACGGCGATACGGGTTCGCCCGAAGGTCTTGGCCAGGTAGTAGGCCGTCGCCAGGCCGTGGCCACCTCCGCCGACAATCAAATAGTCGTAGGAAGACTTTGGATCGGAATTGCGCCAGAGCGGCCGCCACCCGGTGTGCCCCTTGAGCGCTTCAGCAAAGACGCGGAAGCCCGAAAACTTCATATCAAGAACTCCCTGGACTGCCGAGACTATGTCACGGCAAAGGCAGTGAGGTGTTTTCAAAATTGACTCATGTGTGCTTTTGCCGGACATGTGAGGGCGATGTGGACGATAGGATTTCCCACGGGATGATTGACGGGAATCACGGCAGCGCGCGGCGATACGGTTTCCTGCTGATCGATGGCTATGCCCTGATGTCCGCGGCCTCCGCGGTCGAGCCACTGCGCGCCGCCAACCTGCTTAGCGGGCGGACCCTTTACGATCTGACCTTCATCTCGGCCGAGGGCGGGTGGATGCGCAGTTCCGTCTCGGGCGCGTTCGAGACCGAGCCTGTTTCAGAAGCAGGCACTAATTTTGACATTCTGTTCGTCGTGGCTGGCGGCAATCCGCTAATGTATCGAGACGACAGGATCCTGGGCTGGCTGCGCCGTCTTGCTCGTTCGGGGGTGCCACTGGGCGGGATCTCAGGCGGGGCGGCAATCCTGGCCGCGGCCGGTGTAATGTCGTCACGTCGGTTCACGATTCACTGGCAGCACATTGATGCAATGCGGGAGATGTATCCCGACGCACTCATCGAACGGCGGCTGTTCGTCATCGATCGTGACCGATTTACCTGCGCGGGCGGCATGGCCCCCCTGGACATGACGCACGCGCTGATCACTTCAGATCATGGTGTGAAACTGGCGCGCGCGGTGAGCGACTGGTTCATTCACACGGGCATCCGGCAGGCCGAGGCCCCGCAGCAGGCGGACCCGATGCGCAAATACGATCTGCACCATCCCGCCTTGGTCGCCATAGTCGAGCTAATGACGAGCCACATCGCCGACCCGCTGACGCTGCAGGATTTGGCCCTTCTGAGCGGCATGGGGGAGCGGCAATTGGAGCGGCTGGCAAAGAAACAGCTGGGACAAAGCGTGATGCAATTCTATCGCTCTCTGCGACTGGAGAAGGCCGACGAGATTCTTCAACAGTCGAACCTCCCGCTCATCGAGGTGGCGCTTGCCACCGGCTTTCGCAACCGCAGCCATTTCTCACGGGCCTTTCAGGCCCACGTTGGCGTAGGCCCCGCCACCCGACGCAAACGGCGCTGAGGCAGCGACAATTGGCAGCGTCCCTGTAATTGCTTTTGCTCCGTTTCCTCTCGCAATTGAACACCTTGGCATAGTCACCTTGCGAGCTTGATAAAGCATTTGTGCAGCACCTCGAACCCCATGTTGGATTTGGCCGGGTGACGAGGAGGCTTTGGCCTTGGCGATCGCCGGCCACCGCCGTAATGGCAATAGCCATTGTCAAACACATAGGTGGCGCCCGTCCCGATGGTGATCGTGCGGCGTATCTCGCCGTCTCCTCCAAGCAGCAGGCTGTCAGCGCCGCTTAACTGCACATAGGTCAGGTCGTAGGCGTCGCCGTCGTGGCTATGCACAATTGCCTGGAAGTGACGTAGAGTCGTAGAGTGATCGGTTAAACCAGCTTGTCAAGAATGCTATAGGCTTTGAGAGCAGCCGCGTCGCTTTCTGATTCTCGACAACCATGCCTCGGATGGAAACAGCGCTCACATCGGATCGAGTCTGTCCGGATCTTTCCAAGTTCTCCATTCGTAGTTGCGGAGGACGATATATCCGGGTCCAGATCCTATTAGGTAGTCGGGATTGAGCGGCGTTTTGCCGAGCGGCGTGCAGATTACATATTGCGGCACGGCAAAGCCGGTGGTGTGCCCGCGCAAATTCTCAATAATGTGCATCCCAGTAGCAATTGATGTTCTGAAGTGCTCAGCGCCCCGCACCAAGTCCGCATGGTACAGATAGTACGGTCTCACACGTGCCATAAGGAGTTTGTGGACCAATTCTTTCATAACCTCTACCGTGTCGTTAATTCCTCTGAGGAGCACGGACTGATTCCCGACCGGAACGCCTGCTTCAAGCAACCGTTCGACGGCAAGCTTCGCTTCAGGAGTCACCTCATTGGGGTGATTGAAGTGAGTATTGAGCCAGATGGGATGGTATTTTCTGATCATCTGGCAGAATTCGGACGTGATCCGCTGTGGCATGGTCACAGGAGTTCGGGTGCCGATCCGGATAATCTGAACGTGCTCAAGTTGTCTGAGGCGTGACAGTACGTACTCTATCTTGTTGTCCCCTGTCGTCAGCGGGTCGCCCCCGCTTAACAATACATCCCGAATCCCGGGTCGCTCGGCAATGTACGCTATGCCTCTGTCGATCAGAGTTTGATCGCTAACCATTGAGCCCCGGCCCGCATGAACCTTACGCGAGCAGTGTCTGCAGTAGGTAGCACACAAGTTGGCAATATGGAAAAGTACGCGATCCGGATATCTGTGAATGATGCAACTCACGTCAGTATGTCCCTCCTTCCAAAGAGGGTTTTCGGAACCAACTTCCGATTGGTAGAATGAAGGGAGCTGATCAATATGGAAGACATCGTCAAGCTCCTTTATGTTTGGAATAGCCTGTAGGCGAACCGGGTCGCTCGGGTCGTTCTTATCCATCAGCGAGAGGTAATAAGGTGTCACGCGGAAAACATATCGCTCACCTACCCTGTGGAAAGCTTCCTCTTCGTCCGGCGTAATGCTTATATAATCCTTCAGCCCTTTGAATGTGGTGACGCTGTTAGCGAGTTGCCAACGCCAGTCATCCCAGTCGCTATTTCGTATACCTGTCGTTGCGATCATGCTAGAAACTCCAATTCGAATACTTATCTGTGGGTGAATTTTTGGTCGCGCGATGCACGGTTGACCTGGGAGCGGTCTCATCCAAGGTTCAACAAACGAAAAGCATATTGACAGCGGCCGTTAGTAAAATAACGAGATACGATACTTAGTTTGAAAGGCTTTTCCTTGTGGGCGGTGTTCTCATCGGGTCGCACCGGCTGCAGAACTCGGCCAGAACCTAAGACCAGAACCTAAGATAGGCCGAAGAGCGACGTAAACGGGTTCGATATTCCGGCCAATAGCACTTGGCTTCGGGATGCTTTTGGAGGATGCTTGCCATGCCGTGCCGGCAAAGAGGCGTCAATGACGTAATCACCGCGACGTCGATCTTGAGCGGTTGAGCGGCACACCCGAGCAAGGGTGTGTCGAGTGACCATAGCAATAAAGGCACCAACGAGGGTTGCCTCGAATCGTGTCAAATCGATATCCCGTGGTTGGCGGCTGCATTTCCAGGCTGTTGTGAAATATGATGCGATGCCGCACTGTTCGCGAAAGGCGTCTTGGGCAACAAAAGGCCTCATCATCGTGAATTCTCCAGCGCCGTGCGTTTCTCCTTGTCGCGTCTAGTCCTGTAATACCGTCAAACGTTTTAGCGGCGTCGCCGTGATCTCGGACCAGCTGCCAGGTGCCAGGTGCCATCCGACATGAATGTTTGCGCACAGCTACGGTGTCAAAAATCGTGCCAACTGCGGTGAAAGAACCGCAGATGAAATTGTCTTTATACTGATCAATGGTTTACATGAGAGAATGCAGACGCAAGCCGACCCCAACATCGCGTGTCGCGTACCTGACAAACCCGACAGCAGGCGTCGGAGGCGTTACTTGAGACCGCTATAGGTTGGCCTTGGAGGCCGGCGCCGCATAGGAGGCCAGCTGGCCCGAGCCGTAGCCCAAAGCTTGATGTGATGTCATCGTCGGCTGGGGAGACCACGGGCTCCCGACAACCTACTACCCCCTCCCCAAAAACGAACTCATTATCCGAAACGTCGCCTTTTTGAGAAGAACGATATCGGCTCATCCGTCGTACCACGAAGATCGTCCCCTCGAATTACCTCCTGGTAGGCAATAATCTATTCTCAATGAGCTGTGGGGCGGGCTCGAGCAGGATTTGAATTCCAATGCTATGGTATCGCAGCTGAAACCCCTACCGACGCGCATCGCGACGCTACAGGCGACCGGGCAACGCGATGGTCATTTGTCGAATTCCCCAAGGCTCCGAACATCGGCTTGCAGCCTGTCAAGCGAACGGTTCCCTCGGGGGCAGAGCTTAATATAAATATCATGTGTAGGAATCATGAAGATTAGAATAAATCGTTGAAAGAACCTTAGCGCTTTCTTGACGCATTAGATCTGGAGGAAGTACGTTACCTGTGCAGGAGATGACCGAGTTGTTATATCTCAAGAATCTAATGATTTCTGAATAGGCTGTAAAATAACGATGTTTCTCAAAGCGGACGGGACTGAGGTGTGGCTGCAGAGCTCGACCAAGTTGCCATATATATCCCTCTCTGGATTCATCGAAACGTCGGAGGAGTATGCCACAATTCGACTAAGACTGCGCCAGGCGTATGAGCTGCTTTCTGGAATTGCCTCCGATGACGCATTCCTGGTTCAAGAACTCAAGGACAGCGGCGCTTTGGTCTTCTGCGCCCGGTCCGACAAAAACTGCGCCTTGCTGTTGCTGGGAAAATTTGATCGCGGCCGGGAAACGCGAAAACCGTGTGCTGTTCTCGAGAACCTCGTCGAAATGATCGAGAACAGCGTAGATGGAATCGGCCGGCAAGCGGGCGCGATCATCCGTCTAGAGGTCGTGCAGTCGGAATTGGCAGTGCGTTCCCGCTGAAGGCGGGCGCATGAGCCAGCACATCGTCTTCAGCGATTCCAATTCGCCAGCTTCGAGATCTTGCATTCTTGCATCTCACAAGGAAATGCGATTTGCGAGTTCTCCCTCACTAGATTGGCTTTGACCAGCGCATTGGCGGTAACGAAGAGCTTGCGCATAACCGCGACTATAATTTTGGCGGGTTTGCCCGATGCAATGAGATGCTGGTACTTTTCCCTGAGATCAGGGTTAAAGCGGGCAGCGACGAGAGCGGGCTTATTGAGTGCGCGTCTAACGTTAGCCCTTCCATCTCTGGATGAAGCTTCTGTTCTCCACGGCCCTGATGGCAGGCGACGGAAGCCACCCCTGCCAAGGGTCCGGGGCCTACTTCTACCGCTCGACACTTCTCAATCAACCGAAGCGTTCTGGGACCCGCCACAACGAAGCGGACGCCTGTACGAAGAGGAAGGTCAATCACCGCTGCCGAATATTGAATCCTCATAACAAAGTATTCACAAATGTTCACTTCTCAATCGCTATGGGCTATGCAATACGTTGCCAGATAGATCACAACATCAGCGAATAAACACGGAAATCCGAGATGAGCACCGCCCTTTCTTTGCCCGAGCTGGAGTCACACTTCAGCGAGGACTACCTGCATTTTAGTCATTTGATTAATCCGCCAGAGAGAAGTGACCGGGAAGCAGGAGCAATTTGGGACCTTCTTTCGCTCACACAAGGCGGCTCAGTCCTTGAACTCGGATGCGGTTATGGGCGGATCACCAACCGATTGGCGGAAAAAGGAGCGCGGGTAACTGGACTGGATATGTCGCCAATCTTGCTAAAGAAAGCCGAGGCGGACGCGGCTGAACGCCGGGTAGAAGTGGAGTATGTGCTTGGCGATATGCGCTCCGTTCCTTGGCGGGATCGGTTTGACGCAGCTTTTCTTTGGTACTCGACCTTTGGCTATTTCGATGAAGCGGATAATGAGAAAGTTCTTCATGAAGCCGCATCTGCACTTCGAAAGGGCGGGCGTCTGTTAATCGATCAACTCAATCGCTTCGCTTTGCTACGCGATAGGTCATCTACCTGCCATGTTTTGGAACGTGATGACGATCTAAGAATAGATATACACAGTCATGATGCGCTCACTGATCGTCGAAACTGCGCAAGGATCGTCGTCCGCGATGGACGCGTTAGACGAACGCGTCTTTCTACCAGAATCTATGGGTTTTCTGAACATGTTCGTATGTTACGAAGCGCTGGGTTCGAGACTGTTGAAGCATACGGCCAGGAAGGCGAAGAGTTCACTTCCTATGGACCGCGCCTCGTGGTCGTCGCGCGCAAATAGGTGACCGATTGGGGCGATGGGGTATCACGGCGCGCAGCGCTCCATGCAGGCCTGAACATGCACCATGTCGGCGGGAAAGGCCACGGCAGGGTGCACCGCGCAAATAAGTCGCAGTCTTGGCCAATTAGTCTCGGTAACGATGCCAATAGAGCAGCATCACTTTCCGATCAGTTAAGTCAGCTTTCAAGCGTGTTCGATCTTCATCTCCCGGTCGATCGGGAAGATGGGCCGCGGCACTTTCCGATAAGGCAACTTGTCCAGATGAGTGGTGCAGAGTGCACCGCTGTCGCAAAGGATGATCTTGCCGGCGATCGGCTCGAAGGCGGCCCGGAAATGCTGCTGGGACTTGAGCGCGACTACGGTCTTGGCAGCGGGGTCGATGCCGAAAGCGCGGAACTGTTGCAAGTCCAGCATCTGTCCGCCCCCGCTCACTACTAAGATCTCGATGCCGCCGACCCGCAGGACCGCGGTCTCGCCCCAGGAAAAATGCAACCCGCCGATCTGCGGACCGTCGCCGGTGTAAGAGCCGTCGCTGATCAGACGAACCTCTCCTTCGAGTTCCAGCGGTGTGCCGCCGAAGCGCGGATCGGACTTGCCGCCCAGCTTCACCTTCACGTGGTCGCCCGCCTTGTGGCGATGGAGATGCTTGGCGGTCTCCGGATCGAACATCGGTCCGAAAGCGGCATCGGTGATCCCAGCGTCGAGGAGCGCCTTCAGCAGATTGGTCGAATCGCCATAGGCGCCGGCACCCGGATTATCGGCGTAATCGGCGATGATAAGAGGGCCCTCGTCACTCTTGTATCCTTTCGCAATGTCGGCCGCCTCCTCGACTGGCATGAAATAATCAATTATGTCGAAGCGCTTTTCCCAAATATCGTCAGCAATTGACTCGGCGAAGGCGCGATGATTGGCCTCGTTGCCGTCATAAGTGACGGTGACCGTGGGGCCGACCTCGCGGATGTCGGCACAGCCGAATCCGGAATTGATGCTGACGGCAAAAACGCCGGGCTCCTTCTCATAAGCGATGGCTTTGGCTATCCGATCGACCATCGGACCAACATCTGTCCGTCCGCTATTCGCCTCTCGTAGCATCGGTGGATGAACGCGCAAGGTGCGTGGGCGAATCTCGCCCTTCATCGCGCGCTGAAGGATGTCGCCAGCCTGGCGACCGACTTTGCGCATCTCAACATGAGGGTATGTTTTGTCGGATACGACGATATTGGCGAGCTCGCACATCTTGGACGTAACGTTGGCGTGGGGATCGAGCGTGATCGCAATCGGAATACTCGGACCGACCGCGGCGCGCAGTCGATCCAAGAGCTCACCCTCCCCGTCCTCGCAAAATTCCGTCACCATCGCACCGTGAAGGCCGAGTAGGATGCCATCAAGTTTCCCCCTGCGCTCCGCGGCCGCTGCGACGATGGCCCCGCCTAGGCGATCGAAAGCGTCGCGCGTCACAACGAAACAGTCGGCGCTGGCGCTGAGCACATGAATTTGTTTCCAGCTGTAGTCGCGCGCGCAATCCCCGAAGCCGGCAAGCTCGGTATTGGCGTCTCCACGCTCCTTTACAGCATTGTCCCCCAACAAACAGTGGAAGGCATCATAGTCGACGCGATTCTTATTGAAGGTGTTGGATTCAGTCGAGAATTCAGCGGTCAAAACAGTGAATGTCATGATGAAGTTTCCTGTCGGCAGGTGAATGCAACGGTTGTTGGTAGGCGGAGAAGTCGGTCACCGAACCGGCGGCCCTCGTAGGCTTAGCTTTCGCTCAGTGAGATCCGGAGTTGTTTTGTGAAAGCGTAAGGGTCCTTCGATTTAGATGACGCGCATCGTTCCGCTTAGCGTGTCGCGCTCGTGTGGCGCGGCGTGGATGCGCCATTCGATGCGATCAAGGAAAAGCTCGAAGACGCCCGTGGCCAGGGTGCTTCCGTTTTTTCCGTTCTTATAGATAGGAGTGGTCTCATCGAACAGCACCGTCTCCGCGCCGCCCGCAAGCGCGCCTTCCGCAATCATTCGGTCTGCCGCTTCCTGTCGATCGCGCGAAGAGAGACTGATCGTCTGCTTCAAGCTGTCGAATTCCCCACAAAGCATGTGGTTCGCGTGGGCTCGGGGCGAGGTGACCTCCCGAACGGCGCAGCCTGAGGCCGGCGCCTCGACGGATACGAGCCGACGCGTCTTCGCCTCACCGAGATTGTGATGGTAGCCGCTGGCGCGGTCCTTGCGTTTCAGAATTTCGATCGCTTCGTCCAGCCCTTTCGCGTCCAGCGTCGCGCGATTGATGAAATGCCGCGGCACACCAGGCTGATGGTCGTTGGGGTGTATGTTGTTCATAGCCTGGACGAGGCCGGCTTGGTTCAGGCCGAAACTCCCCGCCAGGTTGCCGGGATACGTGAAGCTGCTCCAAGCCAGGCCCTCGTCGGGATCGGCCTCGACCCAGAGACAGGCGCCGAGATACTCCGCCTCACCATCTTCATTGTGGGCGAGTATCGTCGGGCCGTCTCCTTCTGCCGGAATCAGGAGCGAGGTGCAGCCCATGGTGGCGACGACTTTCGTCGTCGGGGAGACGTTGTCGGGAAGCGGTAGGTCTTGCGCGCAGTTCCAAAGGAACATCGGCTCGAAATTTTGCCCAGCACCCGCGGCGATGCCCTCGATCTCGCGCACAAAGCGGGGATAGGCCGAGCGGGCCGCTGATTCAAGAGTCTTCAGATAGTCCGATCCGCGCCAGTGGGCGTGCAGCGCGCGAGATTCCTCGAGGCGCAGAGCATGTTCGAGAAAACCGGCGCTGGCCCGCCCGATCGCGAAGCCGATGGAGAACGCGTCGCCCTTAGCCCGAACGCGCGTAATGGTATTTGTGGACATAGTGGTTTCCGCTTTCTGCGAGGTTATCATGAAACTTAGATCTTCATGTCCCAGTCGATCGGGAAGATCGGCCGCGGCACGTTCCAAAGGCGCGAGCGTTTCCGAACACTTGTCTTACTATCGCCATGAGACGCTCCTTTCAGGTGCCATGCGGGCCCCTGCAGCGGGCGGGGCCGCGATATCTGTAGCCGGAGCGCGCACATGACAGGCCACGACGCGCCCGTCCGCCATTGGCACCAAAGGTGGCACTTCGATGCGGCAGCGCTCGACGGCGAGCGGGCAGCGCGGGTGGAACGCGCACCCGCTCGGCGGATTGATCGGGCTTGGCACCTCGCCCTCGACGGGCGCCTCCAGCCGAACCCGCGTCGGATCGGGCACCGGCGCTGCCGCGATCAGCGCCCCGGTGTAGGGATGGACCGGCTTGGCAAAAAGCGCCTCGCACGGCGCAAGCTCCACGATCCGCCCCAGATACATGACCGCGACGCGGTGGCCGATATGCTCCACCACGCCAAGGTCATGCGAGATGAAGACGAAGGCGATGCCCATCTGCTGCTGGAGATCCAGAAGCAGATTCAAGATTTGTGCCTGCACGGAGACGTCGAGGGCTGAGACGGCCTCGTCGGCGATGATGAGCGAAGGCTGGAGCGCCAGCGCCCGCGCAATGCCGAGCCGCTGGCGCTGGCCGCCCGACAGTTCGGACGGAAGCCTGTGCATCATCTCGGGCGACATTCCAACCTTTCGCAGAAGGTCCGCGGCAAGCGCGTCGCGCTTCCTGCGGCTCAGGCGCTCGAAGTTCCCGACCGGTTCGGTAATGATCTGTCCTGCGGTGAGCCGCGGGTTCAGCGACGAATACGGATCCTGGAACACCATCTGCATGCGCCGCCGCCAGTCCCGAAGCGTGTTCTTGTTGAGGCCCGCGATATCGGTGCCCTCGAGCAGCACGCGCCCGTCCGTCGGCTCCGTCAGTCGCATCAGCAGCCGCGCGACGGTGGATTTGCCGCAGCCGGACTCGCCAACGATGCAGAGCGTCTCGCCCGCCTCGACCGAGAAGGAAACATCCTGCACGGCCCGCACCACCGGGACCTCCTTGCAGAAGATCCCCGCGCCAAGCGGATAATGCTTGGTCAGATTCTCGACTTTCAGCAGAGGACCGTTCATGCGCCCATCACCTCTTCGGCGCGCCAGCAGGCCGCGGCGTGGCCCGACCCGACATCTCGCAGGGCGGGCGCCTTGTCGCGGCAAATGTCGATCGCGAACGGGCAGCGAGGCGCAAAGCTGCAGCCGACGATGGGCTCGCGCAGGCTTGGCACGATGCCGGGAATTTCTGGAAGGCGGCGCTGTCGGCCGCGCCGCCGGTCGGGCACCGATCGCATGAGCCCCTGGGTGTAGGGATGTGCCGGACGCGCAAACAGATCTATGACGTTGGCTTGTTCTACGATCCGGCCAGCATACATCACGATCACGCGCTGGCATGTCTCGGCGACAACGCCCAGGTCATGCGTGATGAACATCACGGCCGTTCCCGTGCGCTCCTTCAGATCGATGATGAGCCGCAGGATCTGCGCCTGGATGGTGACGTCGAGCGCCGTCGTCGGCTCGTCGGCAATCAACAGTTCCGGCGAGCAGGCGAGCGCCATGGCGATCATGGCGCGCTGGCGCATACCGCCCGACAGCTCGTGAGGGTAGTTGCTGACGCGCCGCTCGGGGTCGGCGATGCGGACGAGGCGGAGCATCTCTTCTGCCCTGGCTAGTGCAGCCGAGCGGGAGGCGCCCGTGTGGATTTCCACCGCCTCGGCGATCTGCCGTCCGACCGTGTGAACCGGGCTCAGGCTCGTCATGGGATCCTGGAAGATCATGGCGATCTTGTTGCCACGGATCCTTCGCATCTCACGATCGGACAGATCCAGCAGGTTGCGCCCGTGAAAGCGGACCGTGCCACCGACGATCTCGGCGGTCAGTTTCGGCAGCAGACGCAGGATCGAGAGGGCGGTGACGCTCTTGCCGCATCCGGATTCGCCGACCACGCCGAGCGTCTCGCCTTTCATCACCTGGAAGCTGATGCCGCCCAGGGCGCGGGTGACGCTCTCCTCGCCAAAAAAATGTGTCTCGAGATCCCGGACATCGAGGAGTACGTCATTCGCGATGGCTCTATCCTCCATGAAGTTCTGCATCAGCATCTCAGCGCCTCCGCTTCGCGCGGGGGTCGAAGAGGTCGCGCAGGCCATCCCCAAGCAGGTTGACGGCGAGGACTGTGACCGCAAGACAGATGCCGGGGGCGAAGACCGTCAAGGGCGCGATGGCGAGATAGAGGCGCGAGCCAGAAATCATGTTGCCCCAGCTCGGGATCCCCGGCGGCACGCCCACGCCGAGGAAGCTCAGCCCGGCCTCGGTCAGGATCGCGCTGGCGCAGACGGTGGCGCTTTGCACCATCAGCGGCGGAATGGTGCTCGGCAAGATATGGCGCCACAGGATCTTCGGCAGCCGCGCGCCGCCGCAGAGCGCGGCCTCGACATAGGGGCGCTCGCGCACACCGAGGACCACCGAGCGGACCAGCCGCGCGACGGCGGGCGTCTCGGGGATCGCGATGGCGACGATGAGGATGCCGATGCCGGGCCCTGTCAGGGAGATGAGCGCGATGGCCAGCAGGAAGGTCGGGATCGACATCAGCGCGTCCATGACCCGCATGATGACATTGTCGAATGCTCGGACATAGCCGGCGACGATACCGATCAGGAGCCCGGCACAAGCCGCCAACAGCGCCGATATCAGACCGACCAGAAGCGAGATGCGCGCCCCGAAAATGGTTCGGGCAAACACGTCCCGGCCGAGATTGTCGGTCCCGAACCAGTGTTCATCAGAGGGCGGCTGCAGGCGTTTGAATGGATCCATGTTCTGTGGATCGCCGGCGTAAAACGGCGCGGCCAGCGCCAGAAGGATCAGGAGCAAGAGGAGACCGCCGCCGATCACGACCAGCGGATGCCGCCTTACCAGGCGGGGAAGATCGGATCGCTGCAGCCGACCGATCGGCACGGCGTCAACCGGTGCGGAAAGAAGCGTCATATCAGTACCGGATGCGGGGATCGATCAGGGTGTAGGCGAGATCGACCGTGAGATTGATGAGGACGTAGAGACCCGACACCAGGATGAGCACGCTCTGGATGATCGGGTAGTCGCGGTTGTTGATCGCATCGACCACGAGACGCCCGATGCCGGGTAGGTTGAACACGGTTTCGGTGAGCACGACCCCGCCAATGAGCCAAGCGAAGCTCAGGCCGATCACGGTCAGGATCGGGACCCCGGCATTCTTCAGAGCGTGATGGAAAAGCATGGCATAGGACGAGGCGCCCTTGGCGGCGGCCGTCCGCATATAGTCTTCCGACAGGACCTCGAGCATGCTTGCCCGCGTGATCCGGGCGAAGAAGGCAATATAGCCGAGACCCAACGCCACGGTGGGCATGATCAGGTGCCCGAACCAGGGGCCGAGGCCGGCAGCGATCGGCACATAGCCCTGGACCGGGAACCAGTGCAATCTGATCGCGAGAAAGTAGATCAGAAAAAAGCCGATGACAAAGACCGGCACGGAATAGGCAAATGCCGAGAAGGCGGTGAGGATGTGGTCGATGAGACCGCCGGTCCGCCAGGCGGCGAGGATCCCGAAGCAGACCCCGACCGTCACCGACAGGATCATCGTCAGGATCGACAGGGAAAGGGTCGGTTCAAGCCGTTGCGAGATCAGCTCGAGAACCGGGCGTCCGGCAAAGATCGAGGTGCCGAAATCGCCGCCGAGCATGGCGCGCACCCAACGGATGAACTGAACCGGCATCGGATCGTTCAGCCCCAGTTGCTCGCGTATGCCGGCAATCATCTCCTCCGTCGCCGCCCGGCCGGCAATCATCGCCGCCGGGTCCCCGGGCGCCAGCCGGAGCAGAAGGAAGATGAAGATCCCGACCATCGCCATGACGGCGATGGCCGAAACCAGCCTGCGAAGGATATACGCCGCCATCAGTTAGAGGCTTTCTGCATATTCCAAAACGGGACATAAGACGGAAAGCCGATGATACCCGTCAGGGTCTTGCGGCGCGCGATTGGCTGGACCTGCTGACCCAGGGGAACCTGAGGCACGTAGTCCCACCATATACGCTGCATCTTGCGGGCCAGCGCCAAGCGCTCTTCGAGCGTTTCTAAATCTACCCATTTAGTTCGGAGAGCCTCATATTCGTCGTTTTGAGGCCAACCGTACCAAGCTTTTGAGCCATTCATTTGCAGGATAGGGTTGGTGGCAACTTGGGGCCAGTTCGCTTCAGCCTCGCCAGTAATGAAGATGCTCCAGCCTCCTTCTTCTACGGACTCTCGTAAATCGCGGCGCGCGACCAGCCCGCTCCAGTCGCTTGGCGCAAGCTCGGCATTGACCCCAATCTTCTGCAATGCAGCTGCCAGAAGCAGAGACATATTGCTTGCCTCCGCCCAGTCCGTCGACTGCAGGATCACGACTTTCTCGCCTGCATATCCCGCTTCCTCGAAGAGTTGCTTCGCTTTTTCTGGATCGCCGCCCTTCTTGTACCATTCTGTGTTTTCGTCGTTGGTCAGCGGCGTCTCGTTCCCAAACATCGACGTGACAGGTTTCACATATTTTGAGTCACCAAAGCCAGCGCGCACCATAGCCTCTTGGTCGATCAGATGAAGCATCGCTTGGCGTGCCTTCACGTTGTCGAAGGGCTTTTGCAGACAGTTCATGCGCAGGAACAGGTCCTGACCCTTTTTGTCCAGAACCTGGAGTTCAATGTTGGGATCGCTCTCGATGACACGCAAAAGATCGAGCGGCGGCGAAAACAAGAAATCAACCTCACCTGCTTGCAAGGCCGCAAGAGCAGTCTGCTGATCGGCGACCAAACCATTGTCCCAGATGACGTGATCGACTTTCACGATCTTCCCGCCGGCCAGTCCGTCGGCGGGCTCGTTGCGTGGAACGTATTTTTCATTGCGGTCGTACGTGAAGCTCGCGCCCGGCCTGGCAAGAGCATGATTGAAGGTGAACGGGCCCGATCCGATATTCGCGGTCACCGGCTCCGTTGGAGACAGACTTGCGTCCTTCTCGCGCATGATGAAGGGACCACTCAGGATGGTGAGCAGCGCCCCCAACGGTTCCTTGAGCACGATGACGAAGGTCCTGTCATCTTTTTTCGAGATGTCCTGGAGCCACGAGGTGAGCAGATGCCCGGCGGCCGTCTTTTGGCTCCAGCGACGGATCGAGGCCACGCAGTCCGCAGCGGTAACAGGGGTGCCGTCGTGCCACCCTAGACCATCGCGGAGCTCGAACGTATAGGTTTTCTTGTCGTCCGATACGCCCCAGTTGCCCACCATCTGCGGATGCGGCTCAAAGTTCGAGTCGGGCGCGAATAGTTTATCGTAAATCGCATAGGCATGCATGTGGGTAAAGTCGGACGTTGCAACGACCGGGTCAAAGGCACCCAGGGTGCCTATCACCATGCGCACTGTCCCAGCGTCGGCCGTCGGGGTTTGTGCCCGCAGGACCGATGGGATCGATAATGCCGTTCCAAAGGCTATACCTGCTTTCATAAGGCCCCGGCGAGAGATCTTGTGTTCGATCAGTTTCATAGGAATTCCCCTTTGATTGCTGTTTCTTCTCACTGACGCGAGTCGCAGCCGGGCCGCGTATCCGCCGGGTCCGGAACTTTATTATCGCGCCAAGCTCCGCTCCGTCGCTGCCGAAAAGCTAATGCGCCATTTCCCCAAAACCGGGCGCGAGTCATTCAGAACACAACTTGGATACACAGTCAATTCGTTTGTCCGATTTCAAATGTCTATGTTCGAAACCCGACACACTGGAGCGCATGTATTCCGCCGGCGCCGCGCGCGAAACATATGGTTGTCTCGCCTTGTCCCAAATCTCTTCAGTGGCACGCCGATTGCACGAGATCCGGTGAAGGCACGCGGGCACTAGACAATCCGGTCCAGTGATCAGCCGACTAAGTTCGAGCCAATGATAGCGGGCAAAAAAATCAAAGGAGTAGCTCATGCGAGTAGCCGTTGTTACGAACAGAGACGTTACGGGCGTGATTAACCGGTTCGGCCAGCCTCTTCCGCAGCCGCCGCAGCCTTGGCCAGAGTCGGACCGCGACAGCATGGTGGTGGCGGCGTTGCAAGAGGGGGGCCACGAGGTGCTGCTGTGCGAGGGCGATAAAGGACTGCTCGCTACGCTCGAGCGGTTCATGCCGCCCGATTCGCAAGCCCGCCCGTCGGGATTCGTCTTCAACTTGGCGAGTGGGATCCAGGGCGAGTCCCGTTTCTCCCAGGTTCCTGCCATGCTCGAGATGGCCGGCGTTCCCTACATTGGAGCGAGCCCGCTCGGACATGAGCTTGCCAACGACAAGGTGGTCACCAAGATACTTATCCGCGACCGCGGTGTGCCGACGCCAAACTTTCGGGTGATGCGTCGAGGCTCTGAAAATACCGGCGACCTGAGATTTCCATTAGTAGTGAAGCCGCCTCGTGAAGGTGACAGCCTCGGATTGCAGCTCGTCCATGAACCTGCTGAGCTAACGCGGGCCGTGGAAGTGATTGTCGAGCAGTATGCGCAGGATGCGCTCGTTGAAGAATACATCGAGGGGAGGGAAATCAACGTTCCACTGCTTGGAAACGGAGAACCCGAAGTATTGCCTCTTGTCGAGCATGACTTCGGCGACCGAGCAACGCGTCTTATGACCTGGGAAGCGAAATACGTGGCGGCTACGGCAGCGGCGAAGAATTGCCCGGCAGAGATCGGGGGCAGGCTTGCGACGGCCCTACGGGAAATTTCGATTGCGACATTCCGCGCTTGCCATTGCCGGGACTATGCCCGCGTCGACGTTAGGATCGACCGCTCCGGCCAGCCTTTTGTCCTAGAGATCAATGCCAATCCGTCCCTCGCAAAGGGCGGATCATATTGCGTGGCTGCGAACACGGCCGGACACAGCTACTCGAGCTTGATCAATCGCATCCTGGATGTCGCCCACACTCGCTATTTCGGAACCGCTACCCCCCAGGGCCGAACGTGACTCTGCGGGTAGCGCGGCGAGGCTGTTATTCTGCCGCATGGTGAGGTAGGCACGGACCATGGATTGGACGCTTCCTACCCACTCGGACGTGCACGCGCAGACGACCTGACCGGGTCAATGGACGCCGAGCTCGGTGGCGCAGAAAGTATCGACGATCCAGTTGTCTTGAACCATTGACCACGGAGGCCGTCCCAGCGGTGTCTTCGGATATGGGATCGACTGCGAGCGGCGGACGTAGCGCAAGGCGCTCCTAACGGCTTGGAAATTTTGGCACTCGCCTTCCCTCGTCGATTGAAGAGCGCCCTGCGTTCTGCGCCGGAGAATCCTTCCTCGGAAGGAAGACGCCGAGTATGTGGCCATGATCCGCCGGTAAGGCAGACTTGGATGGAATTGAGAAGCAAAGCTGGATGCGATAGTAAAGTTTCGCCGTTCTTCAGCCGGGCAACTCATCGTTCAGGGTCTGGTTCTCGGCGCGTAGCGCCTGGTTCACGATCTCAAGACTCTCCACCCAGGCTTGACACCTCGCGATCAGCGCAGCAATCAGCCCGCGGAGATGCGCTCGGAGCGATGAGGAGCACAGGATGGCAAAACACAACCGGCCATCCTACGGCCGCCTTGGTTCTGAACTCGGTCGAGCGGGACTATCTGGAGCGGCAGGTCCGGCGTCGGCGCGCAGCGCGATCGATACCGGAGCGGTGCCAGATCATTCTTCGATGGGCTGACGGTGTCCCCAGCAAGGTCGTAGCAGCCGAGTTGGGCGTGGACTAACACACGGTCAGCAAATGGCGACGACGTTTCTGTCAGAAGGCTGAGCAGACCTTATGTGGCGAACTTTAGATCATGAGTAGCATGCCCTCCTCCAGCTTTGCAGCGGCGTCGGCAAGGGTAAGGACCAGTGGGCGTTCAGGCACTCCGCCCTGAATCGGCCGTTGAAAGCTTCGATGTAGGTGTTGTCAGCGGGCTTTCCCGGCCTGCTGAAGTCGAGCGTCATGCCTTTCGCGTAGGCCGAGAGACGAACTCGGAGCCTTGGTCGACACGGATCGTCTTCGGATAGCCGATCTTCGGTCAGACCTGTTCCAGCGCCCTAAACCGCGGGTAGAGCACAGGCACATAACGGGAGAACGTCTCGACGACCGTCAGCATCTTCTTGCCCGTCGCGAGCTGATCGTGGACGAAGTCCATCGCCCAGACGTCGTTTGGGCCGACGGCTTCCTCCCGGCCTTCCCGCAGCTTCGCCTTCGCACGTGCCTTCGGAGTCTTGTTCCTGAACTGCAGGTCTAAGTCCCTGTAATTTGATAGGATCGCTTCATGTTGATGTCACAGACCCCTCGCGCGTGAGCACTACGTGCACGCGCCCGTATCCGGAAGCGGACCCGGGTGGCGCAGATTTCCTTGATTCGAGCTTCGATGTCGTCCTGATCACGGCGGCAGGAATAAATTGATCGTCTTCTGCTCCTCCCAGCCATAGGGATGTTACCGCGGAAAACTCCACTTTCGAACGATCCAGTTTTCAGGAACTGGCGGCGCTATCGGGATTGCACAACGAGATCGGGGCCCTATGCCCGATCGCCCCATGTGGGCGTTCCTCAATCTCTGCGCCAATCCAATGTTCCAAACCTTACCCACTGAGGCGCAAGTGTTCCGCCGGCGCGACGCGAAACACATGGTTCGTCTCCCTTGTTGGGGCAAGGTCTTCAGTGGCACGCCCATTGCACGAGACCCGGTGAAGGCACGCGGGCACTAGACCATCCGGTCCGGTGATCAGCCAACCAAGTCCGAGCCAATGAACTGATAGCAGGCAAAAATCCAAGGAGTAGCTCATGCGGGTCGCCATTGTATCGAACAGTGATTTTACGGGCGTGATCAACCGGTTAGGTCAGCCTTATCCGCAGCCTGAGGCGCCACAGCAGCCTTGGCAGCAGCCAGCGCACGGGACAGTCGAAATGGTGATGGCGGCCCTCCAAGAGCGCGGTCACGAGACGCTGTTGTGCGAAGGCGACAAAGGACTGCTCGCTACGCTAGAGCGGTTCATGCCACCCGACCCGCAAGCCCGCCCTTCCGGAATCGTCTTCAACCTGGCTGAGGGAATCCAGGGCGAAAAGCGTGAAACCCACGTTCCTGCCATGCTTGAGATGGCTGGTGTTCCGTACACGGGATGTAGCCCGCTCGGGATTGGGCTGACGTGCGACAAAGTCATCACCAAAATGCTCATCCGGGGTCGCGGCGTGCCGACGCCGAACTTTCGCGTGATGCGTTGTGGCACCGAGAGTACTGGCAACCTGCGATTCCCAGTAGTAGTGAAGCCGCGCCACGAAGGCTCCAGCTTCGGATTGCAGCTCGTACATGAACCTGCTCAGTTGAGGCAGGCAGTGGAAGTGATCGTCACTCAGTATGCGCAGGATGCGCTCGTGGAAGAATACATCGACGGGCGGGAAATCGCCATCGGGTTGCTGGGAAACGGAGAGCCGGACGTGTTTCCTCCGGTGGAGCACGACTTCGGCGACCGCGAAGCGCGTCTTATGACGTGGGAGGCGAAGTACGTGGCGGCCGCGACGCCGCCGCAGATTTGTCCGGCGCAAATCGGGAGCAGCCTTGCGACTGTGCTGCGGGATATTTCGGTTGCGACCTTCCGTGCCTGTCAGTGCCGGGACTACGCCCGCGTCGACCTCAGGATTGATTGCACCGGCCAGCCCTTTGTCCTAGAGATGAACTCGATGCCAGGACTCAGTATGCACTCCTCTTATGTCCTGGGCGCGATGACTGCCGGACACAGCTACTCGAGCTTGATCAATCGCATCCTCGATGTCACCCACACGCGTTACTTCGGAATCGGCATCCCCTAGGCTGAACTGAGGTTTCGGAAAGTCGCGGACACGAATTCCATTGGACAGCGATTTCACTAGGAGCGCCTTATATGACAGCAAGATCCCGTCGATCGATGATGGCAAGAAGATAGTGACGACTACGCTCTGCAGCGCTGCCACCGTACTCTGTTGCTTAGACTTTTGACCTCTGAAACAGCGGGGAGATCGAGATGTTTTATAAGGCGGACTTGACTGAAGTATGGCTGCGGAGCTCGACGAGGTTGCCGTATCTATCCCTCGCTGGCGTGATCGAAACTTCGGAGGACTATGCCACAATTCGCCCGAGGCTGTGCCAGGCCTATAAGTTGCTTTCCGGCATCGCCTCCGACGACGCATTCCTGGTGCGGGAACTCGGGGAAGGCGGCGCTTTGGTCTTCTGCGCCCGACCCGACAAGAATTGCGCCTTGCTGCTGCTGGGAAAAACTGACCGCGGCCGGAAGTGGCGAAAACCCTGTGGTGTTCTCGAAAACTTCGTCGAAATGATCGAGAACAGCGTAGATGGAATCGGCCGGCAAGCCGGTGCGACCATCCGTGTGGAGGTCGTGCAGCCCGAGTTGGCAATGCGTGCCCGCTGACGGAGAGGTTGTGAGCCAGTACATCGTCTTCGTTAACCACCAATTGGCTGGGATCGAGCATGCATCTCGCCAAGCAGCGCATTGCGGGCCTCTCTTACCAGATCCGGCTTGTCGAGATGGAGCGCGTCAAGTCATGGTGCCTGCGTTGACGTGGGACGAGGACTGGATCTGGACCAGGGAGCGTGGGATCAGGGCCTCATGTTCGGGTCCGCGCGGCCTTCTTCGGCAAGGCTTCGAAGGACGCGCTCGGCGAGAGCTAGACCCACGGGGACTGTCAGGAATGTCTTGTGCGTGAGGCCGGTTGTCATCATTGGCTGACGAACCTTTCGCCGAAGACGGCGGCGAATTGTGTCCTAGCCTCGAACCCCTCGCGCGGGGCGCGTTTCCATTCCTCGGCGGCGTGGTTGAGAACCCGATATAGAGCTTCATTGCGGCGTCGTCATTGGGAAAGTGACCGCGCGTTCGCACGGCCCGCCGCAGCTTTGAGTTCAGCTGACCTGCCACTGAGAATTTCCTCCATCTGAGATCAGAGTCCGGGCCTCGATTGAAGGACGGACTGATGAAGAGAAAGCGGTTTACGGAAGAGATGGGGTATTCGGTTCAGCTCCCTGAACATCTGGCCCCTTTTCGGATCATGACGTTTGTCTGATGCTCAGAGCCGACCTTGCAAGAGGAGATTGGCATGAGCGTTTATGCAGGACTGGATACTTCACTCGACGCGGTAGCTATTTGCGTTATCGCCGAGACCGGCGAGATGCTGTGGCAGGGGAAGGTGCTCGGTGACCGGTGCGTATCTCGGCCTCACACCGCGAAGATACCAGTCTGGAGAAGTCGACAGGGTCGGTCGCATCACCAAAGTGGGTGACAGTGAGACGCGAACGGCCTTGTTCGAGGCGGCCAACGTCATCCTGCGCCCGACGACCCGATGGTCGAGCATGAAGGCTTGGGCAATGAAGATTGCCAATCGACAGGGTGCCCGACGTGCGAAGGTCGCCCTGGCCAGACGAATGGCAGTCATCCTTCACCGTAAGCGATGTTCTCAGGCCACTGCGCTGAGTTCGTGAGCCTGGATGTAGGCCCATGGCAAGAGGTCGTCGATCTGGCTGTTCGGGTGGCCATTGACGATCCTGGTGAGGACATCGGCGAGATAGCCGAGGGGCTCGAC
>NZ_JBVVQX010000026.1:0-54751 GCF_055811675.1 Mesorhizobium sp. WSM4808 | reverse complement strand
CCGGTCCTCCCGGCGGACAAGAAAACTGTCACCCATCTAATCAGTCCATTCTGTTACCTATCTATCCGGTTCGGACAGCCGGGCATTTCTCCCCGTATAGCGACGGGGAGAAAGGGGCCATCGTTGACCGCCACGCCCCCTCTGTAACGTTGCCGATTGGCGAAATCCTCGGCGAAAGCGCCCTTCTCCCCGTCACTATACGGGGAGAAGATGCCGGCAGGCAGATGAGGGGCGGCGCAGACGTCGGCAATTGGCGTGACGGCTCAAGCCGCCAGCAGCGACTTCAGCTTGACCGCCTGTGATCCCAGCGCTTCCGGCGCCGGTTTCGCGTGCTTGCCGATCAGCATTTCGGCCAGCCTGATATCGCGGGCGACCGCGTTGCCGGGGCCGATGCCGCTGGCCGCCGCCAGCCTGCCGTCTTGCGCCAAATGGAAGAGAATGAAGGCGCCATCGCCGAGGTCGCGGCGCACGGTGCTGCTGCCTTCGTCGGACAGCCCGGCGATCTGCAGGGACAGACCATATTGATCCGACCAGAACCACGGCACCGCCGCATGCGCCTCGCCGGCACCGAGCATGTTCCTGGCCGCCAGCGCGCCCTGTTCCTGGGCGTTGCGCCAGGCTTCCAGCCGCACCCGACGGCCGCCATAGACGGCGAGCGGAAACGAGCAGCAATCGCCTGCGGCATAGATGTCGGGATCGCTGCTGCGCAATTGCGCATCGACAGCGATGCCGTTGTCGATCGCCAGGCCGGCTTCGGCCGCAAGCCCGGTCACCGGCACGGCGCCGATGCCGATGATCGCGAGGTCGGCGACGATTTCCCGGCCGCCGGCAAGCGCTATGCGCACCTTGTTGCCGTCGTCGGCGATGGACGCGATGCCATCCCCGCACAGGATATCAACGCCCTCGGCGACATGCGCGTCATGGATGATTTCGGCGATCTCCGCCGGCACGCCGCGCATCAGGATGCGCGGCTGCGCCTCGATAACGGTGACCGCAGCGCCTAGCTTGCGTGCCGCGGCGGCAAGTTCGAGGCCGATGAAACCGCCGCCGATGATGGCGATACGGTTGCCGGGGGTGAGATGCGCGCGAATCGCGAGCGCGTCGGCGAAGGTCCTGAGATAGACGCAGTGCGCGCCAAGGCCGGGCATCGGCAGCTTGCGCGGCATCGAACCCGTTGCCAGCAGGAGCTTTTCGTAAGGCAGGACCGATCCGTCCGACAGGCGCACCGCATGCGCCGCCCGATCGATCGCCACGGCCTGGACGGAATGGATATGCCGGATCGATTTCTCGGCCAGAATGGCGTCGCTGGCGATCGCCTTGATCTCGGGCGCATCGCTGGCCATCGCCTCCTTGGACAGAGGCGGGCGCTCATAGGGCAGATGCGGCTCATCGCCGACCAGCGTCACCGGCCCCCGATAATCGAGGTCGCGCAGCGCCAATGCCGCCCGCCCGCCGCATTCGCCGGCGCCGATGATGAGCATCCCCCCCGCCATGTCAGTCATCCGATCTGGATCAGGACTTTGCCGGCGTCGACCTTGACCGGGTAGGTCTTCAGATTGACGCAGACCGGGGCACCGCGGGCATCACCCGTCTTGTAGTTGAAGCGGCCATTGTGCTTGGGGCATTCGATGATGTCGTCCATCACCAGCCCGTCGGCCAGGTGCACCTTTTCATGCGTGCAGAGGCCGTCGGTGGCGAAGAACTCGTCGTCGGGGCTGCGATAGATGGCGAAGGTGCGGCCGCCATGGTCGAAGCGCATCACATCCTCCTCGTCTATGTCGCCGGTGGCGCAGGCCTCGACCCAGTCGCTCATTCAAGTCCTCCCAAAAGCAAATCCAGGAAAAGTGCGCAGCGGTTTTCCGCCCGGAATTGCGTTAAAATAAACAGTCTAGATCGGATGGAAGCACGATCATTCCGCCGCGGCGGCGATAGTGTCGTTGTGGAATTCTTCGCGATATGGCCGTGCGGTCGGCGGCAGCTCGCGCTTGAGGAAATAGTCCTCGTTGCGCAGCTGGCGCAGGAAGACCGGGATCATTTCGCGATAGCCGGCCAGGATCGACGGTGTCGGTTCCGGCAGATCGTGCTTGATCAATTCGTGCAGCCTCGGCAGCGCATGGTAGGGCACCATCGGGAACATGTGATGCTCGACATGGTAGTTCATGTTCCAGTAGATGAAGCGGCTGATCGGGTTCATGTAGACGGTGCGGCTGTTCAGCCTGTGGTCGGTGACGTTGTCGGCCAGGCCGCCATGCTGCAGCAGCCCGACCATGACATGGTGCCAGGCGCCGTAGAGCCTGGGCAGGCCGACCAGCATCAGCGGCAGGAACGAACCGGTGTAGAGCGCCAGCCCGACGGTGGCGGCATAGATCGCCGTCCAGATGCGGGCGACGCGGATCGCCTTGGGCTGTTCCTGTTCGGGAATGAAGGTCTTTTCGGCGGCGCTGATGTTGCCGGCGGCGTTGCGCAGCATGTCTGACATCGCATGCCAGGCATCGAGCACGCCAACGAAGCCCAGCATGGCGCGAACCAGATCGGGCGGCCGCATGACCGAGATTTCCGGGTCGCGGCCGACGATGACGGTGTCGGTGTGGTGGCGCGTGTGGCTCCAGCGCCAGGTCACCGGATTGCGCATGATCATGAAGCAGGCGATCTGATAGACCGCATCGTTCATCCATTGCGTCCGGAAAGCGGTGCCGTGGCCGCATTCGTGCCAACGCGAATCCGTCGAGGAGCCGTAGAGGACGCCATAGACGAAGAAGAACGGCACGCACCACCATGTGCCCCAGAACCAGGCGCCGCCGGCCCCGCTGACGATCAGCGCGGCGAACCAGATTGCCGTATCGCGGATCGCCGGCCCGTCGGAGCGCTGCATCAGCTCCTTCATCTGCTTGCGCGGTATGTCGGTGTGATACCACTCGGCCGCCGACAGGCCGGTCTCGACGGCGAGCTTGGCATCGCGGCCGATCAGGCTGTAGTCACGCCGGGACGGCGCAGTGGACATGATTGCCTCCCTCGGCAAAGGCATCCGCCAAGGCGAATGCCATGAATTCCTTTGGCTTCTAGCGTCAAAGTAACGCCGACCGATGATGGACTCAACATCATAAAGATAGTTTCTATCATTTCCCATCAGGATGCTGTACGAAGGCTCAAGCAAATCCGACGGGGCAAGCATGGTGAAGCGGCCGACCATATCTGATCTGGCGCGCATCTCGGGCGTCAGTGTCGCTACCGTCGACCGCGTGCTGAACAACCGGCTGCCGGTGCGCGAGGAGACAGCGCGCCGCGTCTACGAGACCGCTACCGATATCGGCTACCACGCCGCCGGCCTTATCAAGCAGCGCATGCGCCAGGAATTGCCGGAGTACCGGCTGGGCTTCCTGCTGCTGCGGGGCAATGATGCCTTCTACGGCGACTTCGCGCGGGAACTCGAACTGGCCATCTCGCGATCGCAGCGCTTCCGCGGCGTTGCGACCATCGATTTCGCCAGCTCCCTGGCTCCCGACGAGATCGCCTCGCAGATGCGCAGGCTGGCGGCGAAATCGAGGGCCATCGCCGTTGTCGGTCCGGACCATCCGACCCTGACAGCGGTCGTGGAAACCTTGAAGGCGAGAGGGCAGCCGGTCTTTTCGGTGCTGTCCGACTTTGCCGCCGGCATCCGGGAGGGCTATATCGGCCTCGACAACCGCAAGGTCGGGCGCACCGCCGCATGGATGATCTCCAAAGCAGCCAAGCGGCCCGGCAAGGTCGCCCTCTTCGTCGGCAGCCACCGCTTCCATGGCCATGAGCTGCGCGAGATCGGCTTTCGCTCCTTCTTCCGCGAGCATGCGCCGGAGTTCAGCGTGCTTGAAACGCTGGTCAATCTGGAAGCCAACCAGGTGACCCATGACGCGATGATCGATCTTCTGGCGCGTTATCCGGATCTTGCCGGCTGCTACGTCGCCGGCGGCGGCATGGAAGGCGCGGTCTCGGCACTGCGGGCAGCGAAGCCCGCGACCATGCCGGTGGTCGTCTGCAACGAGATCAACGCCGAATCGCGCGCGGCACTCGCCGACAACATCCTCACCATGGTGATCTCGACTCCGCTCTCCGCTTTGTGCCGTGAGCTTGTCGACCTGATGGCGCATGCCATCGAGACCGGCGCCGCCAACGCTCCGGGCCAGAGCTTCCTGCCCTTCGACATCTATCTGCCGGAAAACATCTAGCCCGCCGCCGCGCAAGGCCGCCGAGGCAAATGATAGAATCCATCAGAGCGAGGCGTAAATCGCCCCGCAGGCCGCGGAATCGCCCTTGACGCCCCGATGTGAAATGGAATAAATATTTCATCATCTGTGTATTTTGGTTCTTTCGTTCCGGAATATCTGTTTCAAACGGAGGGTTTGACGTTCCAGCCAGGAGGCAGGCGTCACCCGGAACAGAAGAGACATCAGGGAGAGATTCCCCGGGGAGATCGGGGATTCCGGATAAATCGGTGAAACCGGACACCAATATGTGGAGGAGAAACACAATGAAGAAATTGATTTTGGGCGTCGCCTTCGCGGCGCTGATGAGCTCATCCGCCATGGCCGCCAAGGTTGGCGTGTCGATGGCCAAGTTCGACGACAACTTCCTGACCGTGCTGCGCAACGGCATGATCGAACAGGCCAAGGGCATGAGCGGCGTCGAGCTGCAGGTCGAGGACGCACAGAACGACGTTGCCAAGCAGCTCGACCAGATCAAGAACTTCGCCGCCTCGGGCGTCGATGCCATCATCGTCAACCCGGTCGACACTTCGGCCACGCAGGCGATGTCGGATGCAGCCGCCGCAGCCAAGATCCCGCTGGTCTATGTCAACCGCGAGCCGGTCAATGTCGACAAGCTGCCTGACAACCAGGCCTTCGTCGCCTCGAACGAAGCCGATTCCGGCACGCTCGAGACCAAGGAAGTCTGCCGCCTGTTCAAGGAAGCCGGCAAGAAGGAAGCCAATGTCTATGTGATCATGGGCGAGCTTTCCAACCAGGCCGCCGTGCAGCGCACCAAGGACATCGACGATGTGATTGCGACGCCGGAGTGCAGCTTCATCAAGATCATCGACAAGCAGACGTCGAACTGGAACCGCGACGAGGCGCAGAACCTGATGACCAACTGGCTGTCGACCGGCAAGCCGTTCGACGGCGTCATCGCCAACAATGACGAAAGCGCCATCGGCGCCATCCAGGCGATGAAGGCCGGCAACATCGACATGAAGGCGGTTGTCGTCGGCGGCGTCGATGCCACCCAGGACGCGCTGGCGGCCATGCAGGCGGGCGACCTCGACGTAACCGTGTTCCAGGACGCCGCCGGCCAGGGCGCCGGCGCTCTCGATGCGGCGCTCAAGCTCGCCAAAGGCGAGAAGGTCGAGCACAAGGTCTACGTGCCCTTCCAGCTGGTGACGCCAGCCAACATCGACAAGTTCCTGAAGAAGAACTGAGCCGCCAACGGTTCGATACGGAGCGGCGCTCTCGATCAAGACAGCGCCGCTCCCCTCTCTCCCTCAGCGCCGCAGGCGCGAGGGCGACCGCGGCTGATGGAGGACAGAATACGTGGCACAGACATCTCATGGCGTCGGCGGCGTCGGTTATGATGCGAGGAAGCGCACATGGCCGGCCGAGTTCAATGTTTTCCTGGCACTGGTCATTCTCGTCGTCATCTTCGAACTGATCGGCCGCATCTTTCTGGGCGACAGCTTCCTGTTCAACACACGCAGCGACGTCGGCGGCATCTTCAACGAAGCGCGCCTGCAGATCATCATCCTGCAGGTGTCGATCGTCGGCATCATCGCCATCGGCGTGACGCAAGTGATCATCACCGGCGGCATCGACCTGTCCTCGGGCTCGATCGTCGGCGCGACCGCCATGATCGCCATGAGCTTCGCCCAGGTGGCCACGGTCAACGGCAACCCCAATCCCAAGGCGATGTTCCTGGCGCAAGGCTGGACCGACCTGCCTGTCATCGTGCCGCTGCTGGTGGCGATCGCCTGCGGCCTGTTTGCCGGCCTGGTCAATGGCGCGCTGATCGCCTACACGCGCATTCCGCCGTTCATCGCCACGCTCGGCATGATGGTGACCGCGCGCGGCATCGCCAAATGGTGGTCCAAGGGCCAGCCGATCTCGTTTCCCACCGAGAGTTTCGCCGGCATCGGCAAAGGCCTGATGCCCGTCGTCATCTTCCTGTCGCTGGCCATCCTGTTCCAGCTGATCATGACCTACACCAGGTACGGCAAGCACTGTTACGCGATCGGCTCCAACGAGGACGCCGCGCGCATGTCCGGCATCAAGATCGCCAACCACAAGATCCTGGTCTACGTCATCGCCGGCATTCTCGCCGCGCTCGCCGCCGTGGTGCTGAGTTCCAAGAACCTGACCGCGCAGTCCGGCATGGGCGTGATGTACGAGCTCGACGCCATCGCCATGGCGGTCATCGGCGGCGTCTCGCTGTCGGGCGGCCGCGGCTCGATCATCGGCACGGTGATCGGCTCGCTGATCTTCGGCGTCATCATCTCCGGCTTCACCTTCCTGCGCCTCGACGCCTACTACCAGGAGATGGTCAAGGGTGTGATCATCGTCGGTGCGGTGGTTCTCGACCAGTGGCGCCAACGCCTGCGGGCAATGAGGGCATGACCATGTCAGACATCGTCCTGAAGACCGAAAACCTGACCAAGCGCTATGGCGGCGTGCATGCGCTTGAAGGCGCGAACTTCGAGCTGCGCAAGGGCGAGCATGTCGCCATCATGGGCGACAACGGCGCCGGCAAGTCGACCTTCGTGCGCCAGATCACCGGCGTCGAGCAGCGCACCAGCGGCCAGATCTGGTTCGACGGCAAGGAAGTGAACTTTGCCGGGCCGATCGAGGCCCGCACGGCGGGCATCGAGACCGTGTTCCAGAACCTGGCGCTGGCCGACGATCTCGACGTGCCGTCGAACCTGTTCCTCGGGCGCGAGAAGGTGCTGTTCAACCTCGGCCCGTTCTCGATCCTCGACCGCAAGTACATGCGCAAGGCGACCGAGGCGGCGCTCGTCCGCACGGCGGTGAAGATCCCCAATTTGTCCAACACCATCCGCCACATGTCGGGCGGCCAGCGCCAGTGCGTGGCGATCGCCCGGACGGCAACGTTCGCCTCCAAGCTGATCATCATGGACGAGCCAACGGCCGCCCTTGGCGTGCAGGAGACCGCGCAGGTCGAAAACATCGTCCGTACGCTCAAGGACAATGGCGAGCCGCTGATCCTGATCAGCCACAATATGCGCCAGGTGTTCGATCTCTGCGACCGTATCGTCGTGTTCCGGCGCGGCCGCATCGTCGCCAATCTGCGCAAGGAGAACACCGACGGAAACGACATCGTCTCCTACATCACCGGCGCCAAGACCGGAGAGGCGGAACTCGCGGCCTAAAACAGGATGATCACCCTGTTTTAAGGTATGCGTGCGTGAAGTAATCTTGCCCCCTTCCTCAGGGAAGGTGCGGACACAACTCTCTCAAACCCATCCCCTAGAGGAAATACCCATGACCGTTCGCTTCGCTCTCCTCGGTGCCGGCCGCATCGGCAAGGTCCACGCCCGCGCCGTCGGCTCCAACCCGCAGGCCAAACTGGTTGCCGTTGCCGATGCGTTCGAGAAGGCCGCCAAAGAGCTGGCGAGCGCCTATGGCGCCGAGGTGCGCAGCATCGAGGATATCGAGAAAGCCGGTGATATCGACGCCGTCGTCATCTGCACGCCGACCGACACCCATGCCGATCTGATCGAGCGCTTCGCCAAGGCCGGCAAGGCGATCTTCTGCGAGAAGCCGATCGACCTCAACGTCAAGCGCGTCGAGAAGTGCCTGGCCGTGGTCGAGAAGACCAAGGCGACGCTGATGGTCGGCTTCAACCGCCGCTTCGATCCGCATTTCGCCGCCGTACGCAAGGCGATTGACGACGGCGCCATCGGCACCGTCGAGATGGTCACCATCACCTCGCGCGATCCCGGCGCGCCACCGATCGACTACATCAAGCGTTCGGGCGGCATTTTTCGCGACATGACCATCCATGATTTCGACATGGCGCGCTTCCTGCTCGGCGAAGAGGTCGTGGCGGTCAGCGCCCATGCCTCGGTGCTGGTCGACAAGAAGATCGGTGCTGCCGGCGATTTCGATAGCGTCAGCGTCATCCTGGAAACCGCTTCCGGCAAGCAGGCGGTCATCTCCAACTCGCGCCGCGCCACCTATGGCTACGACCAGCGCATCGAGGTGCATGGCTCGAAAGGCATGGTCGCGGCCGAGAACCAGCGCCCGGTGTCGATCGAACTGGCCAACGAGAAGGGCTATACCCGCCCGCCGCTGCACGACTTCTTCATGACCCGCTATCTCGACGCCTACGCCATTGAGATCGCCGCGTTCATCACGGCCGCGACCTCGGGCAAGAAAGCGTCGCCGAGCGGTGCGGATGGGCTGGTGGCGCTGAAGCTGGCCGACGCGGCGCTGAAATCAGCAACGACCGGCAAGACCGTCCGTCTCGACAAGTAAGAACCGGAAACTAGGGTACAGGGAGCCGAGCGATGAGCACATCCGCCGATCGCAATTCGAAGACGCGCGCCATCGTCACAGGTGGCGCCCAGGGGATCGGCTTTGCCGTCGCCGAAGCTCTGGCCGAGGAAGGTTGCCGGGCACTGGCGCTCATCGGCCGTTCGCAGGAGAAGGGCGACAAGGCCGTCGCCCATTTCAGGAGAGCCGGCGTCGACGCGATCTTCATCAGCGCCGACGTCTCTAAAGTGGCCGACTGCAAGCGGGCGGTCGCCACCGCGATCTCGCATTTCGGCACCATCAACGCCCTGGTCAACGCCGCCGCGACATCGGCGCGCGGTTCGCTGGTCGAAACCTCCGAGGAGCTTTTCGACACCATCTTCGACACCAATGTGCGCGGCCCGTTTTTCCTGATGCAAGGCGTGGTGGCGCATCTCCTGGAAAAGAAGGCACCAGGCTCGATCGTCAACGTGCTGTCGATGTCGGCGCATACCGGCCAGTCGTTCCTGACGCCCTATTCGACCAGCAAGGGCGCGCTGATGACGCTGACCAAGAACGTCGCCAACGCCTATCGTCACAACCGCATCCGCTGCAATGCGGTGCTGCCGGGCTGGATGGACACGGAGGGCGAGGACATCGTGCAGAAGAAATGGCACGATGCGCCGGACGACTGGCTGGCAAAGGCCGAAGCCGCACAGCCGATGGGGCAATTGGTGAAGCCGGACCAGTTGGCGCGGCTGATCAGCTACATGGTCAGCCCGCAGTCCGGCGTCATGACCGGATCGCTGGTCGACTATGACCAGAGCATTGCGGGGTCGTCTCCGGAATAGGGTCAGCCGAATAGCCTCTCGTCCAGAAGCAGCTCGGCCAAGCCTTGGCCGAGCTTGCCCTCGCCAGCGTGACCGGCTCCAGACCAAAAATCGCCAAGGGACCCGAGCTCTGAAAGCCCTCCCTTCCCCTGTTGCCGCCGCATCACCACTCCCATATAGTCAAGATAGTCAGACTGGTCATGGAGGTCGCAATGCTGTCTGCGCCCAAAGAGAATACCAATTGGACGGTCGCCGGGGCAAAAGCCCGGCTCTCGGAGGTTATCGAGCGCGCGCAGTCTTCGCCGCAGACGATCACCAGAAACGGCAAACCAAGCGTGGTTGTCGTCTCGGCCGAGGAATGGCAGCGCAAGACCGCGCGCAAGGGTACGCTTGCGGAGTTCCTGCTGGAGTCGCCGCTGCGCGGCGCCGATATCAACCTTGAGCGTCAGCGCGACGAACCGCGTGATCTGCCGCTGTGAGGCTTCTGCTCGATACGAATGTCCTGTCTGAAGTGACACGACCGGCGCCGGACGCACGCGTTCTGAACTGGCTGGATCGGCTTGATGAGGACCGCTCCTTCATCAGCGTCGTGTCGATCGCCGAGATCCGGCGCGGAGTCGCCCTCATGGATGAGGGTCGGAAACGTGAGGCCCTGGCCGAGTGGCTTGCTCGGGACCTGCCGCAGCGCTTCGAGCAGAGGGTTCTTCCGGTGGACGAACCGGTTGCCTTGGCCTGGGGCGACTTGATGGGCCTTGCAAAACGCAGCGGTCGCGGCCTGTCGTCGATGGACGGCCTGATCGCAGCCACGGCGATTGCGCAGGAGCTTACCTTGGCAACACGCAATACGAAGGATTTCGAAGGTTTTGGAATTGAACTTTTTGATCCCTGGACTGCATGAAGCGCTCGGCGGCGTATGTCTGCATCGGAAACACCATCACTTCGTCATCCACGGGCGGAGCAAGGAGCGTAGCGACGCGGCGCAGACCCGAGGATCCATGCCGCGACTTCCGAGTGCGCGCCACGGTGCAGAATTCTGCTCCGCTGCACTCTATGGTCAAGGTCGCGGCATGGATCCTCGGGTCTCCGCGACGGAGCTACGCTCCTGCTCCGCCCGTGGATGACGAAGGCGGGGAGGCTTCGGCCAATCCCGAATTGTCTCCAATCAGGGCACGTGACAAGCGCCTCCGCATCGACTATATGAGCCTCATGATCAACCTGACCGCCACATATTGGTACTTTAGGAGCTCGCTGGCGGCGGGAGGATTGCGCTCGATCTGAAGATTGCAGCAACAAGATCCGAACAGCCGCCATACCTGGCGGCTTTTTTGTTTCAGCCGGCAGGTTCCCTCTAAATCAAAGAGGAGCATGATGTCGTCCGAAACCGCTTCACACTTTTCGGCATCATGCTCTCGACAGGAGCAGAAAGCCGTGTTGACCACCACAGACGACCTCCGGGTCAAGGAAATCCGAGAACTGAGTACGCCGGACGAGGTGATGCGGGAGATCCCGCGCACTTTGACGGCGACGCGCACCGTCAGCGCATCGCGCAACGCAACCCATGCCATCCTGAACGGCACCGACGACCGGCTGCTCGTCATTGTCGGCCCGTGTTCGATCCACGATCCGGTCGCGGCCGTCGACTATGCCAGCCGTCTGGCGGCGCTGCGCGAGAGCCTGTCGGACCGGCTGGAGATCGTGATGCGGGTCTATTTCGAGAAACCGCGCACGACGGTCGGCTGGAAAGGCCTGATCAACGATCCCGACCTCGACGGCAGCTTCAACATCGACAAGGGGCTGCGAATGGCGCGCAATGTGCTGTCGGCCGTCAACAATCTCGGCCTGCCGGCGGCGACCGAATTCCTCGACATGACCACGCCGCAATACATTGCCGACCTGGTCGCCTGGGGCGCGATCGGCGCGCGCACGACCGAGAGCCAGATCCATCGCGAACTCGCCTCGGGCCTCTCCTGCCCGGTCGGCTTCAAGAACGGCACCGACGGCAATCTGCGCATCGCCGCCGAGGCGGTGAAATCGGCCGCCCAGCCGCATCATTTCATGGCGGTGACCAAGGGCGGACGCAGCGGCATCGCCACGACCACCGGCAATGAGGACTGCCACGTCATCCTGCGCGGCGGCGTTCAGCCCAACTATGACGCGGCGAGCGTCGAAGCCGCCGCTGTGGAACTCGCCCGCATCGGCATTGCGCCCAGGCTGATGATCGATGTCAGCCACGCCAACTCGGCCAAGAAGCCCGAGAACCAGCCCAAGGTCGCGGCAGATGTCGCCGGCCAGGTCGCGGCAGGCGACGAGCGCATCATCGGCCTGATGATCGAGAGCAATCTCGTCGCCGGCCGGCAGGACGTGGTGCCGGGCAAGCCGCTGCTCTATGGCCAGAGCATCACCGATGGCTGCATCGACTGGGCGACCACCGAGACGGTGCTGCACGGCCTTGCCGGCGCCGTCGAGTGGCGCCGCTCGGCACGCCGCGCCATGATCGACAACCGGCAGGGAGCCGCTTGAGCCACTATTGCCGGCCTTTGCCCGGCACGACCCCCACCCTAACCCTCCCCACAAGGGGGAGGGAACGCTGCCGCGCACTCCTACTCGAATCTTGACGTCTGAAAGCCTCGGCAGTTTGCCATTGTCAGCGCCGGCGGGAGTCTCCCTCCCCCTTGTGGGGAGGGGTTAGGGGTGGGGGTCTTCTTCGCAAGAAATCCCTACGCCGCTCTCAGTCCTTCCCATGCGGTAAACACCGACACGGCAAAGAGCAGCAGTCCGGCCGCCCGGCCGGCAAAAATGGTGGCCCGCGGATTGGCGATCAGAAGGTAGCGGCTGCGGCCGGCCGTGATCGCCAGCCCGCCATAGATCGCAGCCTGCGTCACCACGGTCAGCAGCCCCATGATCGTCGCCTGCATCCAGATCGGACCGTAGTCCGGTTTCAGGAACTGCGGGTAGACGGCAAGCACGAACAGGTATGCCTTCGGGTTGATCAGGCAGGTCACAAAACCCTGGCGAAAAGCCTTCCATGCGGAACGGCTGCCGGTGGGTCCGTCCTGGCCGACAGTGATGGAACTGCGCATCAGCGTGATGCCGATAAAGGCCATGTAGGCGGCGCCGGCAAGCAGCAGCGGCCTGAACAGGATCGGCACGAAATGCATCAGCAGGCCGACGCCGATGGCGCCGTTCAGCGTGTGCACCATGCCGCCGACGATGATGCCGCCGGTCGCGGCGAGAGCCCTGTCGCGCCCGCCGGTCAGTGCATTGGCAAGCACGAAGAGCATGTCCATGCCCGGAACGGCGATGATGCCGAACAGCAGGATAAAGAAAAGCCAGAGATTTTCCGCATAGCCCATGTCAGTTGCCTGCCGCCTCGCTCCGCCAAACCGCAGCGGAACCTGTTGATTTTCAATTCGATAGGCGCTCCTATAGGTCAGCCCAACTGACAATGCTGTGTCAGTTGGGCGCGCAACCTGGGGTAAAAAATGCGCAAGGCGTCACGCCTGTTCGAGATCATCCAGATCGTGCGGCTGGCGCGGCAGCCGGTGACGGCGGCAACGATTGCCGAGCGGCTGGAAGTGACGGTGCGCTCGATCTATCGCGACATCGCAGCGTTGCAGGCGATGCGCGTTCCGATCGAAGGGGGCCGCGGCATCGGCTATATCCTGCGCCCCGGCTTCGACCTGCCGCCGCTGATGTTCTCGATCGAGGAGATGGAGGCGATCGTCCTGTCGCTGGCGCTGCTGGAGCGCACCGGAGACAGCGAGCTCAAGCAGGCGGCCAAGCGCGTCAGCGCCAAGATCGCCGGCGCGGTGCCGCCACCCTTGCGGCAGGCATTCGACGCCAATGCGCTGCATGCATGGGGGTTCGCCGCGCCTTCGACCGGCGCGATCGATCTGGCGCTGGTGCGCCGCGCCATCCGCGACGAGGAGAAGCTCGATCTCTCTTATCGCGACGAGATGGGCCGCGCCTCCGAGCGTCTCATTCGCCCGATCGCGCTCATCTACTACGCCGAAACCGCCAACATCGTCGCCTGGTGCGAGCTGCGCCAGGCGATCCGCAATTTCCGCAGCGACCGGATCGAGGATTGCCAGGAGACGGGGCTGCGCTTCAAGGGCGAAGGCGACCGGTTGCGGCAGGTCTGGGTGAGCGGTTGGGAGATCAATGCGGCGGTTGGCGACTGACGCGATTTCCCTTCTCCCCCTTGTGGGAAAAGGTGGATCGGCGCGCAGCGCCGAGACGGATGAGGGGTGTTCCAGCGGAGTGAGACGTTGGTGTTCCCTGGAGCACCCCTCATCCGACCTCGCTTCGCGAGCTCACCTTCTCCCGCAAGGGGAGAAGGTGAGCCGCCGCCTCACCGCACGTCCACCCAGCGCTTTTCCTCAAACGAGCGCGCCATTGCGTGGACGGTGCGCTCGATCTCCAGCCCTTCGGCAAACTCGATGAGCCGCGCCGGCTTGCCGGCAAGCCGCGTCAGCAATTCGTGGCATTCGATGATCTTGAGGTCGTTGAAGCCGAGGCCATGGCCGGGAGCCGGCACGAAGAGGTCATAGGGCTTGTGGTGCGGCGCCACCAGGATGGTGCGGTAGCCCTGTTCGGTCGGACGGTCTGATGTGAGATAGAGCTGGAATTCGTTCGATCGCTCCTGGTCGAACAGGATCGACCCTTTAGAGCCGAAGATCTGGACGGCGATGCGGCCCTTGCGGCCCCAGGCCGAGCGGTTGACCAGCAGCGTGCCGGCAATGCCATTTTCCAGATGCATCAGCACGCTGGCGATGTCGTAGGTTTCGACCGCGCGACGGCCGCCGCTGGCCAGCTTGCGGTCGGCATAGGGTTTGGCCATGTCGCAGATGACACTGGCGACGCGGCCGAACAGGGCTGAGACCAGCGACAGCGGATGCACGGCGAAATCGTCGAGCGCGCCATAGCCTGAAGCTGCTTCGTGCTTCCAGAAGAACAGCGCTTCGGGATCGGCCATGAAGTCCTCGTCCATCTCGATGCGCAGATGGTTGACCTCGCCGATGATCTTCTCGTCGAGCAACGCGCCGATGTGGCGGATGGCCGGGCTCTGGATGTAGTTGTAGCCAAGCGCCGCGACCTTGCCGGACTTTCTCGCCGCCGCAGCCATCGCCTCGGCCTCGGCAAAGCTCGGCGCCATCGGCTTTTCGCACCACAGATGCTTGCCGGCTTCCAGGATGGCGATGGCCATTTCCGGGTGGAACTGGTTGGGCGTGGTCAGCGAGACGATATCGACTTCGGGATCGTTGACGACGGCACGCCAGTCGCCCGACGCCTTGGCGAAACCGAACTCGCCCGCCTTGCGCAGGGCAAGCTCTTCATTGACCTCGCCGAGATGGACGAGCCGTGGCTTGGCAACGTCCGGAAAGACGGCGCCGACGGCACTCCATGCGATGGCGTGACACTTGCCCATGAAACCCGTACCGATGAGACCGACGCCGACCATTTTCCGTTTCTCCACTGCTTTGAGCGCTGCGTGGATGAATTAGTCCATTTTCGCATGGAATGGAATGTCTGCCTCATTTTTTATGGTGTTCTTGCGCAGGCTCGCTATGATGATGCACAGAGGGACGCTTCACGCATGAGCCTGGACAGAGCGACGATGGACGAACGGGTACCTCGCGATTTCGAGACGCTGCGCACCACCATCCTGGAGCGGCGCGAAAGCCTGCCGAAGCGCATCGCCCAGATCGCTGCCCATGCGCTCGACAATCCCGACGATATCGCCTTCGGCACCGCCGCCAGCATCGCCGCTTCGGCCGGCGTGCAGCCTTCGACCCTGATCCGATTTGCCCAGCAGCTTGGCTTCGATGGTTTCACCAGCCTGCAGCAGGTGTTTCGCGAACGGCTGCGCGAGCGCAACTCATCTTATGACGAAAGGCTGCAGGCGCTGCGCGTCAAGGCCGAGGGGGGTGCCGGCCATCGGTCGATCTTCGACGGCTTCGTCGCCGCCGCCAGCACCTCGCTCAACGACATTTCGCGCACGCTGGACGACGCGCATCTGGAAGAGGCCATTTCCCTGCTGGCCAAGGCGGAGACCATCTATGTGCTGGCCAAGCGGCGCTCCTATCCGGTGGCCTCCTACATCGCCTATGCGCTGGGCAAGCTGAAGATCCGCAACCAGCTGATCGAATCGGCGGCCGGGCTGAATGCCGAGATGATCGGCTTCGCCACGCCGGCGGATGCCGTCATCGCCATTTCTTTCTCGCCCTACGCACCGGCCACGATCGAGGAAGCGCGCAGCATTTCGGAACAGGGGGTGCCGATCGTCGCTATCACCGACAGCTCGTTTTCGCCGCTCGCCCAGTTCGCCAAGGTCTGGTTCGAGGTTGCCGAGGCCGATTTCGCCGGCTTCCGCTCGCTGTCGGCGACAATGGCGCTGGCCATGGCGCTGACCGTCGGCGTCGGCGAGAAGCGACGCGACACGGGCCGCAAGCGCAAGGCCTAAACCACCTCCACGACAGCCTCGCCCGCCGCCAACAGCCGGGCTGCGTCGCGCGCGGGCGGCGACCCGAACTGGCGGGCATATTCCCGGCTGAACTGGGAAGCGCTCTCGTAGCCGACGGCGAAGGTGATGCTTGCAACATTGCCTGGCTGGGCAGCCAGAAGCTGGCGGGGCCTCCAGCAACCGGATCTTGGGATCTGTGGAAAGCGCTCATGGCGTATGCCATGCTAGAACCGAAGTTCATCGAGAATGGTTCATGCATGAATTGGGAACAGATCGCATCGGATTTCGCTTGGGACGGCTCATGGCGGGACATCTACGTTCTGAACACGTCTGAGGCAGATTGGCAGGGCGTCTGGGACATCCTCCTCGAATGGACCCCGCCTGCCAGTTTCAGTGTCTCCGGCAAGATCGAATCGATGCCATTGGGGATCGAAGCCGCCCTGAAAAGCGAAACAGGCAGCTTACTTTCTTTTTATGTCGGTCCAATCCAGCTTGCATGTCACTTCTTCAGCGCTGTCGAAATTGAGTTCGACTTCGATCCAAGGCAAGTCAGCGGAGGAACCGAAATTGAGCAGCTTGACCGCTTTATGCGATTGCTCGGTGACGCTACTGGGAAGCAGGTAATTCTGACGCAGGAAAATGATCAGGAGGCTATCATCGCCCGCTACTCTCTCGACCTTGAGAGCGTGGTTTGGACTGCATTATCATAGCCGAATGTCTGCAACGGGTCGTTTGTCGGCTGGCGGCTTCCCCCCTAACTCGTCTCGATCACACCGGCTAAGCGGTAATGAGTCTACGTCCTAAATCTCCTGCAGCCATCGTCTGGCGCCACTTTTAAGATAGGGAACGCTCATTCCATATTGACTATGGATTGGAATTATTATTTCATATTCCCGGCGCCACGCTGCCGCTCGCGCGTGAACACAACAAGGCCGACGGGAGGTTCCAATGAGCGAAGCCGTGGACGCTGAATACGCGCCGCTCGACGTCATCACCATCGGTCGCGCTTCCGTCGACCTTTACGGCCAGCAGATCGGTTCGCGGCTGGAGGATATCACCTCCTTCGCCAAGTCGGTCGGCGGCTGCCCGGCCAATATCTCTGTCGGCACCGCCAGGCTCGGCCTGCGCTCGGCGCTGCTCACCCGCGTCGGCGACGAGCAGATGGGCCGCTTCATCCGCGAGCAACTGACGCGTGAAGGCGTCAATGTCGACGGGCTGAAGACCGACAAGGAGCGGCTGACCGCCTTGGTGCTGCTGTCGGTCGAGGACGAAGGCGTTTCGCCGATGATCTTCTACCGCTCGGACTGCGCCGACATGGCGCTGGCGCCGGAAGACATCGATGAGGCCTTCATCGCCTCGGCGCGCTCGATCGTCGTTACCGGCACGCATTTTTCCAGGCCCAACAGCGATGCCGCGCAGCGCAAGGCGATCCGCATCATGAAGGCCAAGGGCGGCAAGGTGGTGTTCGACATCGACTACCGGCCGAACCTGTGGGGCCTTGCCGGCCATGCCGAAGGGTTCGAGCGCTATGTGAAATCGGACCGGGTCTCGGCGCAGTTGAAGACGGTGCTACCCGATTGCGACCTCATCGTCGGCACCGAGGAAGAGATCATGATCGCGTCGGGCGCCGACGATTGCCTGAGCGCCTTGAAGACGATCCGCTCGCTGTCGTCCGCCACCATCGTCCTGAAGCGCGGCGCCATGGGCTGCATCGTCTATGATGGACCGATCAGCGACGATCTCGAGGACGGCGTCGTCGGCAAGGGATTCCCGATCGAGATCTACAATGTGCTGGGCGCCGGCGACGCCTTCATGTCCGGTTTCCTGCGCGGCTGGCTGGGTGGCGAAGACCATGCGACAGCGGCGACCTGGGCCAATGCCTGCGGCGCCTTCGCCGTGTCGCGGCTGCTCTGCGCGCCGGAATATCCGACCTTCGAAGAACTGCGGTTCTTCCTCAAACACGGCAGCAAGCATCTCGCCTTGCGCAAGGACGAGGCGATCAACCACATCCATTGGGCGACGACGCGCCGGCGCGACATCCCCTCGCTGATGGCGCTCGCCTGCGACCACCGCGTGCAGCTCGAGGATGTGGCGGCGAAGGCCAGCGCCGATCCGGCACGGATCGAAGAATTCAAGATGCTGGCGGTCAAGGCGGCTGCGAAGGTCGCCGCCGGCCGCGACGGCTACGGCATGCTGATCGACGAGAAACACGGCCGCAAGGCAATGTTCGAATTCGCCAGGCATTCCTTCGCCTGGCTCGGGCGGCCGGTGGAGTTGCCGGGCTCGCGGCCGCTGCGCTTCGAATTCTCGCAGGACATCGGCTCGCAGCTTGTCGAATGGCCGGTCGACCACTGCATCAAATGCCTGTGTTTCTATCACCCCGACGATCCGGCGGCGCTGAAGGAAGAACAGCAGCAGAAGTTGCGCGCCCTGTTCGAAGGCGCGCGGAAGGTCGGCAGGGAACTTCTCATCGAGATCATTGCCGGCAAACATGGCAAGCTCGACGACACGACGATCCCGCGCGCGTTGGAAGAGCTCTATGCGCTCGGCATCAAGCCGGATTGGTGGAAGCTCGAGCCGCAGGCGTCGAGCGGCGCCTGGGCGAAGATCGAGGCCGTCATCCTGAAGCACGACCCCTGGTGCCGCGGCGTCGTGCTGCTGGGCCTGGAAGCGCCGCAGGACGAGCTGGAAGCGGCGTTCGCCGCCACCGCCAAGGCGCCCATCGTCAAGGGCTTTGCCGTCGGCCGCACCATCTTCGTCCATGCGGCCGAGCAATGGCTGGCCGGCAAGATGTCGGATAACGAGGCGATCGCCGACATGGCGCAGCGCTTCGAACAGTTGACGGATGCGTGGCTTGCCGCGCGCGGCCGCAAGGCGGCATAAGAAGGCGCGGAATAGGACTGCGGAGGAAAACACCATGAGCAAGACAATCCGCCTGACGATGGCGCAGGCGCTGACCCGCTTCCTGTCACGCCAGATGACCGAGATCGACGGGAGCAAAGTCCCGATCTTCGGCGGCGTCTGGGCGATCTTCGGCCACGGCAATGTCGCCGGCATCGGCGAGGCGCTTTATCAGCTGCGCGACGAGCTGCCGACCTTCCGCGCCCACAATGAACAGGCGATGGCGCATGCGGCGATTGCCTACGCCAAGGCCAATTTCCGCCGCCGCTTCATGGCCGCGACCTCTTCGATCGGCCCCGGCGCGCTCAACATGGTGACGGCGGCGGCGCTCGCCCACGTAAACAGGTTGCCCGTCCTGTTTTTGCCGGGCGACGTCTTCGCCAACCGCATCCCAGACCCGGTGCTGCAGCAGGCCGAGGATTTCTCCGACGGCACGGCGACGGTCAATGACTGCTTCCGTCCGGTTTCACGCTATTTCGACCGCATCACCCGGCCGGAGCAGATCATCCCGGCGCTCAGCCGCGCCATGGCTGTGCTGACCGATCCGGCCGAATGCGGCCCGGTGACGCTGTCGCTGTGCCAGGACGTGCAGGCCGAGGCCTATGATTATCCCGAGAGCTTCTTTGCCGCGAGGGTCTGGCACCAGCGCCGGCCGCGCGCTGATCGCCATGAGCTTGCCGCTGCAGTCGCGGCGCTCAAGGGTGCAAAAAAGCCGCTGGTGATCGCCGGCGGCGGCGTCCTCTATTCGCAGGCGTCGGACGAACTGGCGAAATTCGCCGAAAGCGCCGGCATCCCGGTCTGCGAGACGCAAGGCGGCAAATCCTCGTTGCCGGACGACCATCCGCTCAACATGGCGGCGGTCGGCGTCACCGGAACTTCTGCCGCCAACCGGTTGGCTGAGGAAGCCGATGTCGTGCTGGCCATCGGCACGCGCCTGCAGGACTTCACCACCGGTTCGTGGGCGCTGTTCAAGAATTCGGGCAAGACCATCATCGGGCTCAACGTGCAGCCCTTCGACGCCGGCAAGCACCGCGCCCTGCCACTGGTCGCCGATGCGGCGGAGGGCCTGGCTGAACTCGGTGCTGCGCTGAAGGGCTGGAAGGCGCCGGCAAGCTGGACCGACAATGCGTCCTCCGGCAAGAAGGCCTGGCAGGCCGAGGCGGCCAAGGTGACGGCGTCGACCAATGCCGCCTACCCGTCCGACGCGCAGGTGATCGGCGCCGTGCAGCGCGCCATGGGCTCCGGTGTGACGCTGCTGAATGCCTCCGGCGGCCTGCCGGGCGAATTGCACAAATTATGGCAGGCGGGCGCGCCCGGATCGTATCATGGCGAATATGGCTTCTCGACCATGGGCTACGAGATTGCCGGCGGGCTCGGAGCCAAGATGGCGAAGCCCGGCGAGGAGATCGTCGTCATGATCGGCGACGGCTCCTACCTGATGATGAACTCCGAAATCGCCACCTCGGTGATGCTCGGCCTCAAGCTCACTATCGTGCTGCTCGACAACAGAGGCTATGGCTGCATCAACCGGCTGCAGATGGCGACCGGCGGCGCCAACTTCAACAATCTGCTGAAGGACTCGCGCCACGAGGTCCTGCCCGACATCGACTTTGCCGCGCATGCGGCGAGCATGGGGGCGATTGCCGAGAAAGTGCCGTCGATCGCCGGGCTGGAAAACGCGCTGGCACAAGCCAGGAAGAATACGCGCACAACGGTGCTCGTCATCGACACCGACCCCCTGGTTTCCACGGATGCCGGCGGCCATTGGTGGGACGTGGCGGTGCCGGAAGTGTCGGCACGGCCGCAGGTCAACGCGGCGCGCAAGGCGTATGACGAAAAGCGGAAGATGCAGAGTGTGGGTGATTGAGGTCGGCGCTGCCCCTCACCTGCCTGCCGGCATCCTCTCCCCGTATAGGGACGGGGAGAGGGACGCTGTCATCACCGGTTTCGCCAATCACCGCCGTCGCAAGAAAGACGCCGAGGTCGCGGCTAGACCCCTTCTCCCCGTCACTATACGGGGAGAAGGTGCCGGCAGGCGGATGAGGGGCGGCGGCAACCAAAGGATAACTGTTCTAAACCGGAGTGACGACTTGAAAGCCAAACTGGGCATGTCCCCAATTGCGTGGTGGAACGACGATCTTGCGGAACTCAGCGATGATGTGTCGCTGGAAGAATGCCTGCGCCAGTCGCGCTCGGCCGGCTTCACCGGCATGGAGATGGGCCGGCGTTTTCCCAATGACCCCGAAATCATGCTGCCGATCCTGAAGGCCGCCGACGTCACGCTGTGCGGCGGCTGGTTCTCCGGCACGCTGGTCGATGGGGAGATGGCCGACAACAAGGATCGCATCCAGCCGATGATCGACCTGTTCAAGGCGGTGAATGCGCCTTGCATCGTTTATGGCGAAGTCGGCCGCTCGATCCAGGGGGACCGCTCCAAGCCGCTCGCCACCAAGCCGAAGCTGTCGGATGACGAGATGAAGGTCTATGCGAAGCGCCTGACCGAATTTGGCGAATGGTGCGCCGAACAGGGCATGCCGCTGTCCTATCATCACCACATGGCGGCGGTGGTCGAGACCGAGCCGGAACTCGATGCCTTCATGCGCTATTCCGGAGCCGGCATTCCGCTGCTGCTCGATGCCGGACATCTGGCCTTTGCCGGCGGCGACGTGCTGCGTGCAATCGACAACCATCACACCCGCATCAGCCATGTGCATGTGAAGGACGTTCGCATGGAGGTGATCGACAGGCTCGATCGCTCGAAGCAATCTTTCCTCGACGCCGTGGCGCTCGGCGCCTTCACCGTGCCGGGCGATGGTTCACTCGATTTCGGCGCCATCGTGCAGCGCTTCGCCGACCATGGCTATGAGGGCTGGTTCGTGGTCGAGGCCGAGCAGGACCCGAAGAAGAACCCGCCACTCAGGATGGCGCAGGTTGGCTACAAGGAATTGATGCGCGTCATGACCGCCGCCGGCTATACGGTCGAGACGCAAGGCTTTCCAAATGTCTAGTTTCCCAATGGCTGGTGCGACGGGTTCCCGGCGAGACCGATTGCTGTAGATTGGCCCTATGAAAGATTCCGAACACCCCTTCTTCCGGCCTTTGTGGCGGCGTGCCGCCATCGTCGCGGTCTGCGTCATCTGGTCGATCATCGAGTTCGCCACCGGCACGCCGTTCTGGGGCATGATCGCGCTCGGCTTCGCCGGCTACGCCGTCTGGCAGTTTTTTTATCTCTACAAGCCTGCTGACGAGGCGAAGCCTTCGGTCGAGCCCGAGCCGAAGGAGTAACTGATCGCATGCGTTGGCGACTATCTTGCAGTGCTTCTCGTTTCGTCATCCTGGGGCGGAGCAAGGAGCGAAGCGACGCGGCGCAGACCCTAGGATGACGAAGTTGGAAGGGCGCCAGCCGAAGATTTGCGATGGCCCTTTCAAAACAGGCGGCTTGGCTTCACGGAGTCCTTCAAGCCAACGGAATAGGAGACAAAAATGTCGAAGCTGTTGGTGAAGGCCGACAAAGGCCTTGGCCGCGTCGCCCATGTGACGCCGAAAAGCGCCGGCTGGACCTATGTCGGTTTCGACCTGCATCGGCTGAAGCCGGGCGAGAGCGTCTCCGGCAAGACGGAGGATCGCGAAGTCTGCCTGGTGTTCGTTACCGGCAAGGGCAAGGCTTCAGCCGGCGGCAAGGATCTCGGCCTGCTCGGCGAGCGCATGTCGCCCTTCGAGGGCAAGCCGTGGTCGGTGTATGTGCCTGAGGGTTCGGACTGGTCGGTGACAGCGGACACCGGGCTGGAACTCGCGGTCTGCTCGGCGCCGGGCCTTGGCGGCGGCCTGCCGGTGCGGGTGATCGCACCGGGCGATCTCGGCCAGGAGGTGCGCGGCAAGGGTACCAACACGCGCTACGTCACCAACATATTGCCGGAGGGCGAGCCGGCCGATTCGCTGCTGGTGGTCGAGGTCATCACGCCCGGCGGGCATACGTCGAGCTATCCGCCGCACAAGCACGACCAGGACAATCTACCCGCCGAATCCTACCTCGAGGAAACCTACTATCACCGCCTCAACCCGGCGCAGGGTTTTGCCTTCCAGCGCGTCTATACCGACGCCGACAAGAATGGCCACCGCGCGCTCGACGAAGCGATGGCGATCGAGGATGGCGATGTCGTGCTGGTGCCCAGGGGTTATCACCCCTGCGCCGCCTGCCACGGCTACGACCTCTATTATCTCAACGTCATGGCAGGGCCGAAGCGGACGTGGAAATTCCACAACGCGCCCGAGCACGAGTGGTTGATGAAGGCCTGATCGGTCGCTGCGTGAGCACTCGCTCCCTGGTCCAGCACGAAAAAATCGTCGGCTAATGACCCCGCCGCAGCGTTTTGTTACCTGAAAGCCAGCAAGGCTTCGTCAATTCGTCATGGAAATCACCTATGGCAGCGAAGCTGACAAGGACTTTCCATGCGCTACGCCCTCTATTTCACCCCCCGGCAGGACGAGCCACTGGCGCGGATCGCCGCCGACTGGCTGGGCCGCGACGCGTTCGGCGCCGCGACGAGGCCGGTCGAAGCGGTGGCGGACCTGTCGGCGGCGGAAGTCGCTTTCCACACCGCTTCGGCGCGCCGCTATGGCTTTCACGCAACGCTGAAAGCCCCCTTCCGCCTGGCTGCCAACGAGACGGAAGCCTCGCTGCGCGCCGCACTCGACCATTTTGCCGAGGCGACGCCGGTGGTGACCATCCCGCGTCTCGTGGTCAGCCAGATCGACGGCTTCTTCGCACTGGTGCCGGAAGGGCCAGTGCCTGCGCTCAACCGGTTCGCCGATGACGTGGTGCGTGATTTCGACCGGTTTCGCGCACCGCTGAGCGAAGCGGAAATCGAGCGGCGCAGCCCGGATTCGCTGAAGCCGGCCGAGTTCCGCAATCTCTGCCAATGGGGTTACCCCTATGTCTTCGAAACCTTTCGCTTCCACATGACGCTGTCGGGCCGGGCGGGGTCACAGGAAAGCCCTCGTTTGCGCGCAGCGATCGACAGCCTGTTCGCGGAAGTGCTGCAACAGAAGGTACTGGTGGATGCGCTGACCTTGTTTGTCGAAACCGAACCGGGTGCACCGTTCATGGTGCTCTCGCATCACGCGCTCGGGCGCCGCCCGGCCAGAAAAACCGCCTGAAGGACTGCCTGAAATGACCGCCGAGACTGTTCTCCACAATGCCCGCATCGTGCTTGCCGACGAGATCGTCGAAGGTTCGCTGGTGCTGCGCGACGGCTTTATCGCCGGCATCGAATCCGGCATCAGCCGCATCGGCGAGGATATGGGCGGCGACTATATCATTCCCGGGCTGGTCGAATTGCACACCGACCATCTCGAAGGCCACTACGCGCCGCGGCCCAAGGTGCGCTGGAACCCGATCGCCGCCGTGCTCGCCCATGACGCGCAGGTGGCGACCGCCGGCATCACCACCGTGCTCGACGCCTTGCGCGTCGGCATGGACGAAGACGCCGACCTGACATCGGCCGACATCCGCAAGCTGGCCGACGCGATCGAGGACAGTGTGAAGCAGGACCGTCTGCGCGCCGACCATTTCATCCATCTGCGCTGCGAGGTTTCGGCACCGGACTGCCTCAGGGCTTTCGCCAATTTCGACGGCGACGAGCGGATCAAGCTGGCGTCGTTGATGGACCATGCGCCAGGCCAGCGCCAGTTCGTCGATCTCGAGACCTATGCCTACTATTACCAGCGCAAGCTGAAGCTGACCGATCGCGACTTCAAGCTGTTCTGCGAAAAGCGGATGGCCGAATCGGCGCGCAATTCGGCGCCGAACCGGGCGGTGATATCAGCCGCCTGCCAGGAGCGCGGCATCGTGCTGGCCAGCCACGACGACGCCACGTCAGGCCATGTCGACGAGGCGATCGAGCAGGGCGTGCGCGTCGCCGAATTCCCGACCACGGAAGAGGCCGCCAGGGCCTCGAAAGAGGCCGGGATGGGCGTGCTGATGGGCGCGCCCAACGTTATGCGCGGCGCCTCGCATTCGGGCAATGTCTCGGCCCGTACCCTGGCCAGCGACGGCTTGCTCGACATCTTGTCGTCCGACTACATTCCCTTCAGCCTGATCCAGTCGGCGTTCTTCCTCGGCGATGTCGTCGAAGGCATTTCCCTGCCGCAGGCCGTCGCCATGGTCTCGAAAAACCCGGCCGATGCGATTGGCCTGACCGATCGCGGCGTCATCGGACAGGGCCGCCGCGCCGACCTGGTGCGGGTGCGCGTCGACGACCATGTCCCGGTCGTGCGCACCGTGTGGCGGCAGGGAAGCCGGGTCGCATGATGGTGTCGGCGTCGATCGAGCGGGAATTGTCGGCCGAGACGTTTCCGATCCGCGATGGCGTTTTCGTCGCCGTCGTCGGCCCTAGCGGCGCCGGCAAGGACACAGCGATCGGCTACGCCCGCGCCCGCTTTGCCGATGAGACAAGGCTGGAGTTCGTCCGCCGCGTCATCACGCGGCCGAGCGATGTCGCCAGCGAGGACCACGACACGCTGGCCGATGCCGCCTTCGTCGAGGCCGAAGCCGATGGCGCCTTCGCCATCTCCTGGGAAGCGCACGGCTTGCGCTACGGCATCCCCGCCGATGTCGACTGGTCCGTTGCCAATGGCCGTGTCGCTGTCGCCAATGTGTCGCGCGCGATCATCCCCTCCTTGCGCGAACGCTATGCCAATCTGGCTATCGTCGAGATCACCGCCTCGCCTGAAGTGCTGGCCGAGCGTCTGGCGATGCGCGGCCGCGAGTCACGCGGCGAAGTGCTGGCGCGGCTGGCGCGCAGCGCCAATGTCACTCTGTCCGGGCCCGGCGTCACCTCGATCGACAACAGCGGCCCGCGCGAAGCGGCCGGCGAACGCTTCGCCGAGGTGCTGCGCAAGGCGATGGCTTTTTCCGACATGTCGGGCCTGATCTAGATCGTCGGCTCCTGACGCCTCGTTCACGCGATGGGCGCTTTAAGCCCCAAGCGCAAAGGGCATCAGCGACACCGTGCCGGCCGAACTTTCACCTGGGGCGAGCACGATGGCGCCCTCGTCCGGATCGCTCCATCCGCCCCGGTTGAAAGCACCGGAGGCCATGGTCTGCGGTTCGACGCAAAAATAAGGCTTGGCCGGGTCGGCGTACAGCATCAGGTGCTTGAAGATCGGATCGGCCTTGATGCGCAAACCCGCGCCGCGCGCCGGAAAGCGAAGCGTCGCCTCACCCGTCCAGCCGCCATAATCATTGTTGCGCCAGCCGGCGGGTAAAGGCCGGCCATCGGCGAAGTCGAGTTCGGGGGCAAGCGTGATCGGATCGCCCGAAATACCTTGCGGCTCTTCCAGATAGAACCGCGTGGCGTTGAATTGCAGCGTGACGTCCGGGTCGCGATCGAACCAGGGATGCAGGCCGAAACCAAACGGCATGGAAACCGGCCCCGTGTTGGTCAGTGTCATGGTCACGCCCAGGCCTTCTTCGGACAGCACGAAAGCCTGCGTCGCGTGATAGGAGTAGGGTTCGAGGCTGGCTGCGATATCCAGCGACAGCGTTGCCTGGGCGTCGCCCGTCTCAGTGACAGTCCAGGGGTGTTTCCAGCCGCTGCCATGCACGTTGATGGTTTCGGGCGGATTGTTGGGCTGGACCCGCCAGCGCTTCGCTCGAAACTCGAAGGTGTTTCCGGCGATGCGGTTGGCGTAGGGCATCATCGGGAACATGGCGACGCCAAGCACGTTGCCCGCTTCACGATCGTCATCGGAAATCCGGCGCATGAGATCGATGCCGCGCCAGCGCAGCGCGCTCACGCTGCCGCCGATACGCGGCACCAGTGCGACCTCAAGCGCGCCGGCCCTGAGCGTCAATGGTTCGGGAATTGCAGCCATCGCCGCCATTCGCCGCGAGGCGCTTATTCCGCGGCCGCGCCGGCGGCGCTTTTGCGGGTGGCGTCGACCATCAGCCGCCGTTCCCGGAACACGCCCCATTGCTGGTCGACCAGCACGCCGATGAGGATGACGCCGCCCATCACCGCGAAGTTGAGCGAGGACGGGATGCCGAGCAGGTTGACGAGGTTCTGCAGCTCCTGCAGCAGCACGGTGCCGAGGATGACGCCGATCAGCGAACCTTCGCCGCCGCGCAGCGAAAAGCCGCCGAGCACGGCTGCGGCGATGGCGTAGAGTTCGTAGAACTGGCCGTGGCTGGCCGGTGAGATCGAGCGCGTGTACATGGCGAAATAGATCGCCGACAGCGCCGTCAGCACGCCGCAGATGACGTAGGCGGCGATGACGACGCGGCCGGTGCGGATCCCGGAATATTTCGCCGCCTCCTCGTTCTTGCCGATGGCGTAGAGGTAGCGGCCGAACACCGAGCGGTGCAGCACCACCCACATGACGATCGAGATGACGATCAGGGCGATGAAGCTGTTCGGCACGCCATAAGAGCGCCCGGCGGTCAGGAATTCGAGGTCGGGGAAATTCTGGCCGAAGGCAAAACCCGCCGTGCCGTCGGCGGTGTAGAAGCGGGCGACGCCGCGATAGATCAACAGGCCGCACAGGGTGACGACGAAGGGCTGCAGCTTGAGCCTTGTGATCAGCCAGCCATGCGCCAGGCCGATGATGGCGCCAAGCACCAGGATGAGCACGAAGGCCAGCGGCCATTCCATGCCACGCACGGCGATGAAGTCGATGAACAGCGTTCCCAGCAGCGCGACCACCGAGCCGACCGACAATTCGATGCCGCCGGTGATGATGACGAAGGCCTGGCCGATCGACAGGATGCCGAACAGGCCGATCAGGTTGGAGGTGTTGGCGAGGTTGATCGGCAGCAGGAAGCGCGGATTGATGATCGCCACGATCGCCCCGACCACCAGGATCAGGATCAGCAGGCCGAGATCTTTTTTGCTCATCGTCTTCTCCCCAATGCCTGCCTGAACGGATCGCGTTTGCGCGGCCCGTGGCAAGAACTACTTCGGCTGCTTGCCCACCGCCAGCAGCAGCACGTTTTCCTGGCTGAACCGATCCTTGTCGAGAATGCCCGAGATCTGGCCCTCATGCATGACGGCGATGCGGTCGGACACGCCGATCACCTCTTCCATGTCCGACGAGATCATCAGCACGGCGACGCCGGCATCCGCCAATGCGCGCATCAGGCCGTAGATTTCCGCCTTGGCGCCGATGTCGATGCCGCGCGTCGGCTCGTCGAGGATCATCACTTTGGGGTTCATGGCCAGCCACTTGCCGAGCACGACCTTCTGCTGGTTGCCGCCCGACAGCGTGCCGGTGCGCGTCTGCACCGAAGGCGCCTTGATGCCGAGATCTTTCTTCTGCTTCTCGGCGGTGGCGGTCTCGGCGCTTGAGGACACCAGCGATCGGCGCGCATGCGCCGGCAGATTGGGCAGGGAAATGTTCTGGGCGATCGACAGGTCGAGCAGGATGCCGGTGAGCTTGCGGTCTTCCGGCACCAGGAAGATGCCATGCGCGACGGCGTCGGCCGCGGAAGCCAGCGCAAGCGGCTTGCCGTCGAGTTCGAGCGCGCCGCCGAGCTTCGAGTCGATGCCGAAGAACACCCGCGCCAGTTCGGTGCGGCCGGAACCGACAAGCCCGGCAAGACCGAGGATTTCGCCGCGCCTGACGTCGAGGTCGACCGGCCGGCCGGGATAGGCCGGTGTGCGGATGGCTTTGGCCGCAAGCGCTACGGCGCCGGGCGCCCGCGCCGCTTCCGAGGCCTTTTCGCGCTCCTTCAGCATGCGGCCAATCATCAGCTTGACCATCTGGTCGTGGCCGATGTCATGCTTGCCCAGCGTACCGGCCAGCATGCCGTCGCGCAGCACGACGACGCGGTCGGCGACGCGCTCGACCTCGTGCAGGCGGTGCGAAATGAAGATGACGCTGATGCCGTCCGCCTTCAGCGCCTTGATGACGTCGAGCAATTTGTCGGTCTCGGCGAGCGGCAGGCTCGATGTCGGCTCGTCGAGGATGACCAGCCGCGCCTCGATCGACAGCGCCTTGGCGATCTCGACCATCTGCTGCTGCGCCAGCGACAGGGTCGCAACCGGCGTGTCGGCGGAAAAATTGGCGCCGACGCGCTTCAACAGCGGCGCCACCATGGTGCGCAGCCTGGCGCGGTCGACGAGTTTCAGCGGCCCGGCGCGCAATGGCTCGCGGCCGAAGAAGATGTTGGCGGCGACGTCGAGATTTTCGAACAGGTTGAGTTCCTGGTGGACGAAGGCGATGCCCGAACCCAGGCTGGCCTCGACGGAGAGCCTGTCATGCGCGGTGCCGTCGACGGTGATGGTGCCGCTGTCGGGCGTGGTGACGCCGCCGAGGATCTTCATCAAGGTCGATTTTCCGGCGCCGTTTTCGCCGACGAGGCCGATGACCTCGCCCGGCCTGACCTCCATGGAGAAGCCATCGAGCGCGACGACGCCGGGATAGGTCTTGCGCACGTTCTCGAGGCTGAGGAACGGCGTAGTTGCTGCGATGGATGTGTCGGAATAGTTCATCATGCCTGACAGCAGCCGGCGGGCCGTTTTTGGTCCATCTTCAGACTGACGATCCGCGCGCGGTTCGTCAATGCGAGCAGCCGGCCCAAGCGAAGTTGAGCCGGCTGAACTGCTTCAAGTCTTAGTTTCCAGACATCGCCTTCAGATTGGCGGCGTAGGCGTCGACGTCATCCTTGCCGATGATCTTGGTCGGGATGATGATGAGGTTGCCTTCCGGGATGCCCGACTTGTCGCCCTTGAGATAGGCCGCCATCAGCTTCATGCCCTGATAGGCCCATTCGAAGGGCTGCTGAACGACGGTTGCGGCAACGGTGCCTTCCTTGACGCCGCCCAGCGTGATCGGATCGTCATCGAAGCCGACGACGGTGATCGAGCCGAGCTTGCCGGCATCGCGCAGCGCTTCATAGATGCGCGGCGTGTTGTAGGAGTAGAAGCCGACCATGCAGGTGACGTCGGGGCTGGCGACCAGCGCGTCCTCGACGTTCTTCTTGGCGCGCGCCTGGTCGATGTCGTCGCCGCGCACGTCGATCAGCTCGATCTTGGTGCCGGCGAGGCCGTCCTTCATGCCCTGGATGCGCTCCTTGGCGTTGTCGGCGCCGAGCAGGCCGACGAAGCCGAGGCATTTTCCGCCATTGGGCATCGCCTTCTTGGCAATTTCGGCCGCCTGCTTGCCGGCATCGACATTGGACGAGCCGATATAGGCGACGCGCTTGGTCTGCGGTGCGTCCGAGTCGGTGGTGAACAGCGCCGTTTCCGAGGCGATCTTGTTCAACCCATCGGTCGAGGTCTTGGGATCGACGGCCGAGACCATGATGCCCTTGACGCCTGCGGTCACCAGATCGTCCATCAGCCGCTGCTGGATGGCGACCGAGGACTGCTCGGGATATTTGAGCTCGAGCGTGTAGTCGGGCAGTTCGCCCTGCGCCTTCTTGACGCCGGCTTCGGCGGCCTTCCAGAAATCGGAAGCGCCGTTGACGACGAAGGCCAGGGTCGGCTTGTCTTGCGCGCGCGCGATGGCCGTGGCCGACAGGCCAAGCAGCAGCGCGGTCGCGGCTACGGATGCAGTTCGTATCAAGGATTTCATGTTCAACCTCCCGTTTGGCTCAGTCGTTGGACCGGCCGATCTTGCATTAACCTGATTTTGGCACTGACCTGATTTGCCGTTTGCAGCGTGGACGACCTCCTCCTCAAAGGGGTTCCCGGCACCGAAGGAATGGCGTCGTTCCAGCCACGATCATGGACCTTAGAGACTCATCCTTCGTTCGTAAATAGTCCGATTTGTCTGACATATCACATATCCGAGACAAGGCTTGCGGAGCTAGGATCCGCTCGCCACCGGGCCATTTTTCGCACTCTCCCGCCGCCCCGAACCCACCGGGCCGTACGCGACGGATTGACGGTACAGCGCATTTTTGTATTAGTAAACAGTATTAGTTCCGAGCCAATGCCGGGGTTTCGCGGTGCGCCCGCCGCCGAGCCGTGGTCACCGCTAGCCCGCCGCCCAAGCCTTTCGCCCTTTGAGTTTTGGCTTGTATGGAGATCCACGGCGGATGGACCTCCAGAATGCTAATAGTTATAAACGGCCTGGACGTTATCTCTATGCATCGACGGCGTCACGCCATCTTGCCGGCCTGACCGGCCTGCCAGACTGGGATTTGCCATGAGCGAGACGACGGATACGGCAATCGACACGGCGAGGCGGCGCAAGGCGCCGGCCAAGGGCGCCAAGGGCCGCGTCACCATGATCGATATCGCCAGGGCGGCCGGCTGCTCGCAGGCGACCGTCTCCTTCGTGCTCAACAACTCGCCAGGGATCAAGCTGTCGCAGCAGACCCGCGAACGGGTGATCGAAACCGCGCGGACGCTTGGCTACGCCGCGCCCGCTTTCGAGGCCCTTCACCCGACGTTGCCTGCCTTCGGGGGGCCCGCCTTCGAAGGGCTGGACGGGGTGATCGGCTTTGCCGTCGACCAGCTCGCCACCAGCCCGGAAGCCGTGGTCGCCATCGAGGGCGCGCGCCAGGCCTCGTGGAATGCCGGCAACGTGCTGCTGGTGGCGCAGACGCTGGGCGATGCCGTCATGGAACCGCGCGCCATTTCGGCGCTGACCAAGCGGGGCATTTCGGCGCTGATCTACATGACCATCTTCACCCGCGAGATCACAGCGCCCGACTACCTCTACGGTCTCGACATCCCGGTGATCCTGCTCAACTGCTATACGGCGGACTATGCCTTCCCTGCCGTGGTGCCGAGCGAGATCGCCGGCGGCCAGAGTTCGACCCGCCATCTGATCAGCCACGGCCACCGCCGCATCGCCACCATCACCGGCGAGCCGTGGATGCAGGCGGCACAGGACCGGCTAAAGGGCTACCGCCGCGCGCTCGCCACCGCCGACATCCCGTTCGACGGCGAATTGGTGGTCGAGGGCGACTGGTCGGCCAGCGCCGGCTACGCCGCGACCGTCAAGCTCTTGGCGCTCAGGGACAAGCCCACCGCCATCTTCTGCCAGAACGACCGCACCGCGATCGGCTGCTACGAGGCGCTGAAGGAAGCCGGCCTGCACATTCCGGGGGACATTTCCGTCGTCGGTTACGACGACGAGGAAATCGCCCGGCATTTGTTCCCGCCGCTGACCACCTCGATCCTGCCGCACATGGCGATGGGCCAATGGGCGATCGAACAGTTGGAGGCGCCGGTCGTGGCTGGGCGGGGGCGCTATCCGATCACGAAGCTGGAGTGCCCGCTGGTGGAGCGGGAGAGTGTGCGGGGGGTGGGGGAGTGACTGCCAACCCCGACCGCTATCGCCCACCAGAGATAACTCTAAGGCGCGTCGCGGCTAAACGGATTCAGACGACGCGCTTTACAGTAAGCTGATCCGGCGGCTGCCCGAATCCTTCCTTCGTGAAGTTGACTTTGGCGTCTTCGCTCATTGTCATACCAAGGTAAGCACGACGTTGTTGACCAGATCAGTGATGACGTCGTCCGCCTGAGATTGCTGGATAGTCACCTGTGAGGGGTGGGCCGCCATGTTCCTCTTCTTCAGCTTCTCTCGAAGGATTTCGGTGGTGTTCTTGGATATCAGCGAGGCCGTTTGACAGATGTCGACAACCTCTGCCTCCTTCAGCTCCTCGAAATGCTCGATGGATGAGATCGAGATGCCGGTCTTCTTAGGGAAGCGCCGAGTGATGGCAGCATTGAAGTCCGTAAGACGTGCCGCGTTGGCAAGGATCCATCGTAGGAGATGATCGAACGCGAGGTTCCACGACATGACGATGCAGGCGCGGAACGCCTCCGCTCGGTAGCAGGCCAGCGCTTCCCGCAGGAAGGCCCGTTCGGCGATATCCGGTAAGCGGTCAGGAAGATCGGACAGAAGCTTGCCGACCTGTATGACGGTCTGATGCACGCCGTATTTCTTGTCGAGATCGAAACGCACGTTGCGCGCCAGCCGATATCTGCTTCGCTCCTTGAGGAGCTCCGGCGGCTTCGTGGCGGCCATGCGCGGCAGGTACACCGAAACGTCTGGTGACGTCAGATGAAGCTGCTTGAAGCAGGCTCTGATGGCTTCGTTGTCGAAAGACGCCAGCGTCCTGTGGACGTGGAGATACCATCCGAAGACCTTGATCTTGTCCTTCGCCGAAAGCGCGTCGAATCCATCGACCTGCTGCACGAAATCAGCAAGGAGCATCAATCGCCGCCCGAGAGCATCGTTTCGACCTCGGCGATGCCCAGATGGTTGATGGCGTAGTGTCCCTTCTCGGGCGAGGTCATCAATTTCGCGAACTTCAGATCGCGCAGCGGCTGCGAAAAATCAGGGATGTTCACCGACCATTTAAGAGTCCGAAATCCCGTATAGATGTGTGCGGCCGTCACCGCCGGCGTCTCCCGGTGTTCCTTGAACCAGGCGGCTATGAGCAGGTAACGCTTAACGTTGCTCTTGGGATTCGCCCCATGCACATAGCTTGCGAGAGACGTCGCGGATGTCATGTCGAGTTCGAGGACTTCCGGGGCAGGCTTGGCGGCGCGCTGCACTTTCGGCCGCAGCGCTCGCACAGGCGTATCGATCTCCACGACCTCGGCTTCTTCCATATCGTCCTCCGCGTCGATCTCGGCCTCTCGGGCGACCGCCTTGACGCTCGGACCGGCGATGCGCTGGGTGGTCACGGGAGCGGATGTCTTCAGGGCGTTTTGGATCGCCTGGGTGATCTGTCCGATGTCTCCGTCGGCGATCTCCGCTTCGACCATTATAAAGCGTATCTTGGAGGTTCCGCCGGTCTTTCCTGTCATGCCCTTGGCCATGCAATTCTCGCTAGATTGATGCAGGGGAATCACTGCAACCAAGGTATCTGGTTCTGGCCAACTTACAGCATCTCAAATCCTTGCTCTTCACAGATACTTCACAGGATTCGACGCGCATCCTGCGATTTTTTTGCGCCCCCCGTTTTCGGACGACTGACAGATCAATAGGCGCGCTAAAAAAAGACCGTCGAGCATGGCATTTAAATTGCGATGCTTCGCCTCCAGTTAGACTTGGTCGCCCGCACCGCAATTCCACTAGATTTCTTATCTGAGGCCGACAAAGTACATATTTGCGAGCCATGCGAACCGGCGAGATCACAAAGCGATCTGAAGGTTTCAATTCACGTCGCCACGCGAAAATATTAAAGCTCAGCCGCGAAAGCGCCCCAGAGCTACAAATCCATCAACTAACTGACTTCGTTAGATGTTATGGAAACTAGCGTCCGCAACCAAATTGACACTGAGCGGCCATTTCACGCGGATGCCAAGCCGGCATGGTTCATATGCCAAGCCATTCGCAAGGATGGCAAGCGTCAGTAATCTGGCGCACCCGACAGGATTCGAACCTGTGACCTCTGCCTTCGGAGGGCAGCGCTCTATCCAGCTGAGCTACGGGTGCTTTCAGGATCGACGATCCGGAAAACGAACCAGCCGGTGAACCGGCAAGTCACGGCTTCTTAGCGGAAGCCGGGGCGGGCTTCAACGGGCAATCGGAGATTGGCGGCATCGGTGGCTCGGGACAGGCTGATTAGGTTCGCGTTCCGATCACCCCGTCGCATTCAGCCTGACTGGGGCATCAACTCGCCTATAGGATCTTCTTTTCCAAAGCACGGGAAATTGAACTTGCGATTAAGTATCGATCTGTTTCAGCTTGAAACGCGGAGGCAAGTATTCGAAGACGACCTGCGTCCTTAACGCTGTAAGCAACACCCACATCCATGGCCCGCTGGATCGCTCTTAACCCCCAGTATTGGACAAAAGGTTGCTTCGCGATTTCGACAGCCTCAATCAGTCCGCTGATATCAACCGCCTCTGGAAATGCAAAAGCATATGCAATAGCCCCCAGCTGCTCGCCAGCCTCCTTGCTTCGTAGAGCTTCATTGTGCTGCGGCCAGTTTCTCCCAAGCCTGCTGGCTTCCTGCAGCATCTGACCAAACAACTTGTCCATGGCGGCAGTCCGAGCCGGCCCTTTCGGCATACTCCCTCTAACTGCTGCATAGTCCTTCGCCAAGTCCACTAACCGTTGGGCCGACCCACCTCGGTTTGTGGCTTCGAAACCGTGTTCAGCTCCGGAAAGAAGCGCCATATCTTGCGACCGAAGGGCAATCTTGGACGCGGACGCGACCTCGTCCTTCGCTTCTTGAACCTCTTGCTTGAGTTCACGCAACTCCGTTTCAATCAAGCCTGGAATGGATATCTTGGAAACGATCGGAGAGAGCCATGGGACGATCGCCACTATGATCAGAGCAACGCTAACCGAATCTATGCGCTCGAAAAGTGCTGGGAACGCTATGCGAAGCACTATGGCAATAAGCGCTCCGGCAGTAATCGCTATGCGAAGCCCACTATGTGAGGCCGCAGTGGTTGTCGTCGCTTTTGGTCCCATGCATCCCCTCAAAACATGCGCTCTTAGCCAGCCATGGACGGGCCTTAGTTCACCAATAGCATATTATCCAGCTGTATTTGTCTCGCTGACAGGATCAATTATCAGACATACATATTGCTCCTAAACTAGCTTCATTGAGCTGCGCAACCGTTCGTAGGAATGGTCAATTAAGCTGCGAACCAGCCGGTGAACCGGCAACTCACGGCTTCTTAGCGGAAATCGAGCGGGCTCAGCCCCGCACTGTGCCCACTTCACTCCCCCGCCTTCACCGTCCGCCGTCCGCGCACCGCCCGCTTCGGCTTCTTCGCGCCCGCCAGCTCGTGCATCGCATCCAGCTGCATCTGCTGCATTTCGGCCAGGCGGGTCCATTGGCGCGAGATGAGGTAGTCGAGTTTTTCGTGCAGATGGCGCACTTCCAGCTCGGCCTTGAGGTTGACGCGGTAGTCGTTGAAGGAGCGCAGGCGGTCCTTGGACTCCTGCCGCCGCTGGCTCATCATGATGATCGGCGCCTGGATGGCGGCGATGCAGGAGAGCAGCAGGTTGAGCAGGATGAAGGGATAGGGATCGAAGGCGGCGCTCATGCCTTCGAGCAGGTTGATGCCGATCCACACCAGCAGCACGCTGCCGAACGAGATCAGGAACCACCAGCTGCCGCCGAAGGCCGCCATGTTGTCGGAGACGCGGTCGGCAAAGGTGCGGTGCTCCTCGAATTCTTCTTCCGAGTTTTCGGAAATCGTGTCCTGCCTGGCGATCGATTCGACCACCTGGCGGTCGAGCTCGGAAAATTCGCCGTGCTCCTGCTGCAGCAGCTCCTCCATGTAGCGCATGCGGTAGCGGCCGAGCTCGGCGCGGCTGATGCGGGCGCCGGCCGGCAGGTCGGGATGGTCCGACCGGATGCGGTCGGCGAGGCTCGGGCGCAGCGTGTCGATGCGCACCAGGTCGCGCTTGCGGAATTTGCGGCCCGAGATCGCCGACGGTTTTTTCTTCGGCTTGCCACGGTGGGCGCCGGGACCCGCAGGTTCGGAGTCCGGCACTTCGGGCGTGTCGAAGTGCTCGTCCGATACCGGATCGGCCTCCAGCTCGCCAATAATCGGGGCCTCGAAATATTCGCCGCCGCTGTCTTGCTGGTTGTCTTCCGGTTGCTCGGGCGTTTTGGGGACGGTGCTCATGGTGGGCTCCTGAGGGTGCTGGGCGACGATAGACAGAGGTGGCGGCCCATAGCCAGCGCTGGGCGCGGATTTCGCGGGCCGGACAAGTGGTTTTGATCGGGGAGGCGATGTGGCTGGCGGCGGCTCGCCCTCAGGGCGTGTGGAGACGTTCGAGATTGGCCGAAGCCTCACCAACTTCGTCATCCACGGGCGGAGCGGGAGCGAAGCGGACGCGTAGACCCGAGGATCCATGCCGGGACGTTTGTGGAGGGTGCAGCGGAGCAGAATTCGGCACCGCTGCGGCGCTTTGAAGTCGCGGCATGGATCCTAGGGTCTGCGCCGCGTCGCTTCGCTCCTTGCTCCGCCCTAGGATGACGAAGCGATGGATGTCTTCGCTAAACGGCGCCAGGGCTGCGGGAGAAGGCGGCGCGGCGGCGGGCAACAAAAAACCCGCCTTGCGGGCGGGTCACGTTTCCAGTGGGTCAATTGGCGCGACTCAGCACCATACCCAAAACAGTAGCATAACTGCCCTCATCGGTCAAGAAAAAATTCCTATCCGTCACCGTGCTCACCCAGACGCAAACCGCCCCGCGTCCCACTACTGCTCGGCGAACATCAGCCTGGTCTTGGCGCCGTCCATGGTCGGCGACAGGCTGCGCTGGATCAGCGCCTCGACATGGTCGTTGCGCTGGCGGGCTGAGTCGGCGCCCATCACCACGACGATCAAATTGCGGCCGTCGGCGTTGTAGGAGGTGACGATGTTAAAGCCCGAGGCCCTGATGTAGCCGGTCTTGATGCCGTCGACGCCGCGCACGCGGCCGAGCATGTCGTTATGGCCGCGCACCAGCCGGCCGCGGAACATGAAGTCGCTTTCGGAGAAATAGTGGAACTGCTGCGGAAAGCGCTGACGCAGCGCCATGCCGAGCACCGCCATGTCGCGCGCCGTGGTCATCTGGCCACCGTCGGGCAGGCCCGACGCGTTGCGGAAAATGGTGCTGGTCATGCCGAGCTGGCGCGCCCTGGATGTCATCATGGCGGCGAACTGATCCTCCGAGCCGCCGAGATATTCGCCGACCGCCACCGCCACGTCGTTGGCCGATTTGACGACGATGGCGCGGATCGCCGAATCGACATCGATGCTTTCGCCGCGCCGGAAGCGCATCTTGGTCGGCGGCTGCGAGGCGGCATGGTCCGACACCGGGATCTGCGTCTGCTTGCTGACGCGGCCGGACTCCAGCGCCTCGAACAGCAGATAGAGCGTCATCATCTTGGTCAGCGAGGCCGGGTAGCGCTGCGCCGTCGAGCTGACCTCGAACAGCTGCTTGCCGGTCCTGGCGTCGACGACGATGGCCGCATATTTCTGCGCCGGCGCCGGCACGGCCAGCACCGAGTCCGGCGGCGTCGTGGCGCAGCCGGCAAGCAGCACCAGCAGGGCGAGTGCCGCAAAAAATCTCTGGATGAGCGGAAGGGGGTTGTACAAGGGCAAGTCTGTTCTGGGGTCGGCTGTTGCTGAGATGCGGCGAAGCTAACGTAACGCATGTGATGCGTCCATTTGGTTAATGGCGGCAGCAAGGCATTTGCCCAGGTTTGCGCATATTTTCAGAGCTTGGCGCCACCCCTCATCTGGCTGCCGCCATCTTCTCCCCGTGAACGGGGAGAAGGACGCTCTCCTCGACGGGTTCGCCAACCGCCGGCGTCGCAGAGTGAACGCCAACGCCGCGGCATCTCCCTTCTCCCCGTTCACGGGGAGAAGGTGCCGGCAGGCGGATGAGGGGCAGCGCCGGCGTCGGCTATCGGCCCCGCCGAGCATCTGCCCCGAAAACGCCGGTTTTCCCGTGTCTTTCCTTGCCAGGGCCGCGTTTCCCGTGGGAAGGGGCGTGGTATCTCAGGGCTTGGGGGCTTGGCATGACGAATATCGGGGCCGGGGGCGCAGCGCCCTCGCTTATCAGGGCATCGCTCAGCCGCACCGGCAAATGGGCCGGCAGTGTCGCCTTTATCGGGGGTGCCGTATCAGACATCCTCAATCCGCTGGCGCCGTTCGCCGCCTATATCGCGCTGATCGCCGCGGTGGCTGCGGCTATCATCGCCATTGCCATCGTGCTCAGGCTGGTGCTGGCGGCCAAGGCACTGCCGGCCTTGATCTTCGCCACAACAGCGGCGGCCGTCGCCGGCGGCGTCTACGGCCTGCAGCAGCAGACCAACGCTCAGAACGGGGTGATCGCAAGCCTGGTGCCGGCCATTGCCGGGCTGCAGCAGTCGATGGGCATCGTGTCCGAAAAAGTGGCCAGGATCGAGCAGACCGTCACGCAAACGCAAAAGACGGTCGAACAGGTCAAGCAGACGACCGACACGGTGGCGAAAAAGGCCGACGAGATCGCCTCGACCCAGCAGCAGCAGACGCAGCAGACGGCGGAAGTGCAGAAGACCACCGAAGAGGTGAAGAAGCAGACCGAGACGCTGGCCGCCGGCCAGGCGCAGCAGCAGGCCCAGACCGAGAAGCTGCAAGAAACGACGCAGCAGATCGCCGCCTCGATCGACACCATCGCCAAGGGCTTTGCCGCCTTGGCCGCGCAAGGCGGGGCGATTGCCGAGCCGAAGCGGCCGGACGAATTCTACCACAATGCCCGCGTCTACGAGTTGTCCGGCGACATGCTCAATGCACGGCGCTCCTACCTCGCCTTCGCCGGTTTCGATGTCGACGCCATCGATCCCTACACCCGCTTTGCCACGCTGCTTCGGGTGCAGGACGGCAAGGCCGGCGCCCGCGAAGTGTTCGGCGCGCTTGCCGACAAGGGCAAGGCGCTGTCGATCAAGCTCGTGCATATCCAGCAGTTCGACGACGCCCAGCGCCTCGACAAGCTCAACGCCTTCATCGCGGCCAATGCGGATTTCGCGCCGGCCTATTTCCTGCTGGCGCAGGAGTTTTCCGAAGACCGGCTCGGCGCCCAGACGCTGGCCGACAAGCGCAACGAGGCCAAGGCACTGACCCAGTTCACGTCCTACGAAAAGGATGGCGGGCTGCTCAAATATTTCGTCGACCAGACGCAGCTGGCCGACTGGCTGGACCGCAGCCGCAGCCGGCTGGCGGCACTCGGCGACGTGCTCGATCCCGCCCGCTTCGTGCCTTCGCTGACGCCGATGCGCTCCAACCAGGGCTGGTCGATGACCATCTCGCTGCCGGAGCCGGCGACCGCCATCTCCTGGCGCATGGGCGACAGCGGTCCGTTCACCGACACCGGTTTCCTGGCCATGAACGACCAGACGACCGGCAAGCCGATGGCCAATCCGAGCTTCGAGATGCCCGACAGCACCGTGGCGGGGATCATCGCGATCAAATATCTCGATATCAGGGGCCGTGAGACCGGCCCGTTCGACATCCGCTTCGACCCCGAGACAGCACTCCAGCAAGGCAACAAGCAGATCCTCGACCAGTTCTGGACCTCGTGGATCGCCTTCGATGCCAGCGGCAATCATGGGCTGGTCTATTTCACCCAGATGCTGTCCTACCGCTGCGCCATCAAACAGGTGCATTACAGCCTGAACGGCGCGGCGCTCGACAAGGAGATCAAGATGCCGCCCTGCGACAAGAAGGACCCTTACGCCATCCCCTACGACTACCAGCCCTATTTCAAGGTCGCCGACAGCGTGAAATCGATGTCGGTGCAGGTCACCTACACCGACGACACCAAGTCGCCGATACGGGAATACAAGCGGCAGTAGCTGCGCTCACCCTCCCCCTTGTGGGAGGGTGAAAGGGCGCTGATGCAAAATGCCTGCCGCAATGCTTGCGCAAGTGCCGCCGAACAGGCCAGTTTGCGCCTGCAGAATCGGTGAGAGCACAATGACCATCCACACCATCAAGGCCCGGGGCATTTCGGTTTCGCTCGACCTCACGGTCGGCCATATCGCCGACATGGTCGTCGAGGGTGGCGGACGACAGCTGAAGCCGCTGCATCGCGCGCCCTGGGTCGATGCGGGCGAGACGCTGCCGGACAATCTGCCGGAAGGTACGGTTCGGCTGTCCGGCGATTTTCTCTGCGCGCCGTTTTCGCGCAGCGATGTCGAGGAGGCGCCGCTGCATGGCTGGCCGGCCAACAGCGCCTGGGATGTGGTCGAAAGTGTCGCGACCGACGATGGCTGGGGCGCGGTCTATCGCCTGCGGCACAAGGTGATGGGCGCCAGCGTCGACAAGATCCTGACGCTGCGCGACGGCCATCCCTTCCTCTACCAGGAACATGTGTTTTCCGGCGGCCATGGTGCGATTTCGGTCGCGCATCACCCGATGACGGCAATGACGGGCGGCGGCAGGCTGGCCTTTTCGCCGAAGCGGTTTGCCGCGACGCTGGACGACCCGCTGGAGCCGGATCCCGCACGCGGCCGCTTCCTGCTGGCCTATCCGGCACGATCCGCCGATCTCGGCCGTTTTCCCGCCGCAGGCGGCGGTACGCTCGACCTGACGGAATACCGCATGGGCGACCTGCGCGAGGATTTCCTCACGCTGGTCGAGACGGATCATGGCGGACCGGGCTGGACCGCGCTTGCGCGCCAGGCCGAGGACGATCTGGTGCTGGTGCTGAAGAACCCTGCCGAGCTGCCGATCACCATGCTGTGGTTCAGCAATGGCGGGCGCGACTACGCGCCCTGGAGCGGTCGCCACCTGGGCGTGCTCGGCATCGAGGACGGCCGCGCCGCCGTCGGCCATGCCGCTTCGATCGGCGACAACTGGCTGAAGCGCGAAGGGGTAGCGACCGCCTTTGCGCTGGGCGAAAGCCAAAGCGTTTCCTTTCGCCATGTCATCGGCGTCATGCCGCTGTCGGGCGGCGAGCCGCCGCAGGAGGTCACGACGGCGGATGGCCGCATGCGGCTGACGGCCAGTGGCGCGGCGCGGGAGGTTCCCTTCGACAGCGATTTCCTGCGTATTGGCCGGCCAGCGGCTGCCTGAACGAACAGCACAGCTGACTTCTGTTCGTTCAAGGGTTCCCATCAATTGCCAAAGTTGGCGCCGCCCCTCACCTGCCTGCCGGCACCTCTCCCCGTATAGTGACGGGGAGAGGGGTGCTCTCATCACCGGTTTCGCCAACTACCAGCGTTACAGAGTAGGCGCCGAGATTGCGGCTGGCCCCTTCTCCCCGTCACTATACGGGGAGAAGTGCCCGGCAGGGCGATGAGGGGCGGCGCCAACTTTGGCAAAAGACCGCCTCCAATAGCTCAAATCCCGATTTGAAATTTCCGCCAACTGCCGACAAGATACAGCGGAAATTATCGTGCCGATCATCCAGGCCAGAGAGGCTCTCATGTCCGAAATCGCCCATCTCGCCGCCACCATCTTCAAACGCGCCGGCAAGGCAAACCGCTTCATCGTCGCCATTGCCGGTCCACCAGGCTCCGGCAAGTCGACGCTGTCGGCAAGGCTGCATGAACTGCTGCCCGAAGGCGCGGCTGAGGTCGTGCCGATGGACGGCTTCCACTATGACGACGCCGTGCTCGAGCGGCGCGGCCTGCGCGCGCGCAAGGGCGCGCCGGAAACCTTCGACTTTGCCGGGTTTGAGGCCCTGCTGAAGCGTATCCGGGCCGGCGAACCCGACATCGCCATCCCGGTCTTCGACCGCAGCATGGAACTGTCGCGCGCCGCCGCCTCGATCGTCGCCACGCAAACCAAGTTCATCCTGGTCGAGGGCAACTATCTGCTGCTCGACGAAGAGCCGTGGTCGCGGCTGGCGCCGCTGTTCGATTTCTCGATCTTCGTCGACGTGCCGCGCAACGAACTTGAGCGCCGGCTGATGGAGCGCTGGCACGGACATGGCCGCTCCGATGAAGATGCGCGCGCCTGGATCGCGTCCAACGACCTGCCCAACATCGAGCGCGTGCTGGCGCGGCGCCGGGCTGCCGATCTGGTGATCGGCCTTTCCGCTTGATTCGACGGATTGCGCAAGGGGAACCTTAAGACTTTCAGGCCGTTATCCCGACACGGCAATTGTGCCAGAAGAGGGATTCGGTCCAATGGCAACCAAGGCAAGAAAGCCCGCGCCCGCCAAGGGCAAGGCGACCCAATCCAAGGCCGGCGCCGGCCCGGCGATGACAGCCCGTTCGAAGGACGCCAAGCCGGCCTTCGGCAAGGCAGCGCCGAAGAAAGTGGTGCCGACCGCAGCGAAAGCCGCGCCGAAAGCCGCAAAGCCGAAGAAGCCCGCGAGTTCCAGCGACTCCCTGAGCGGCAGTGCGATGCGCACGGCCAAGGCGACGGCCAACGTCGCTGCCGGCGCGGTCATGGTCGCCGCCCGAGGTGCTGCGTCGCTCGCCGCTTCCGTCATGGGCAAAGGCGGTTCGAAGGCCAAAGCGAAGGCGAAATAGCCGCGCTTCGGAGGCTGGCTATCCCTTGGCCGGGATGGTCAGGCCTTTCTGCACCGCTGGCCGCGCCAGGCCGCGCTCCAGCCAGGTCGAGACATTGGCGAAATCGTCAAAGCCGACGAGTTCGCGGGCTTCGTAGAAGCCGATCAGGTTGCGCACCCAGCCGAGCAGCGAGATGTCGGCGATGGTGTAGTCATTGCCCATGATCCACTTGCGCCCCTTCAGCCTGCCGTCGAGCACACCGAGCAGTCGCTTTGACTCGTCGCGATAACGCTCCAGCGGGCGTTTGTCGGCGATCTCGCGACCGGCGAATTTGTGGAAGAAGCCGACCTGGCCGAACATCGGCCCGACCGAAGCCATCTGGAAGAACACCCACTGGATGGTCTCGTAGCGGCGCGCGGCGTCCACGGGCATAAGCAGGCCGGTCTTTTCAGCGAGGTAGAGCAGGATGGCGCCGGATTCGAACAGGCCGATCGGCTTGCCGTCCGGACCGTTCGGATCGATGATCGCCGGTATCTTGCCGTTGGGGTTGAGCGACAGGAATTCCGGTGTCCAGCTTTCGTTCTTGCCGATGTTGACCAGATGCGGCTCATAGGGCAGGCCGAGCTCCTCCAGGGCGATCGATATCTTCACGCCGTTCGGCGTTGTCGCCGAATAGAGCTGGACCTGGTCCGGATGCTTGGCCGGCCAACGCGTTGCGATCGGAAAGGCGGACAGGTCTGCCATGGAAACTCCTGAATGGGGTTCGCGCCGAGCGGCGCGGTTTTGGCGGGTCGGCCAAGGATTAGACGCGGCGCACGGCACGATCAATATGGCGGTGAAGGGTTTCGTCGTGCACGAACAGTCAACGAAATGGTCTGCCTGGGGCAGATCGCGCGCCCTTAGATCAGACGGCCTTGTTCAGACGGCCTTGAAGGCCAGCACGGCATTGGTGCCGCCGAACGCGAAGCCGTTGCTGATCGCGGCGCGCACCTTGCGCTCGCGCGGCACGTTCGGCGTGACGTCGAGGTCGCAATCGGGATCGGCCTCTCGAAAATTGGCCGTCGGCGGCACGATGCCTTCGCGGATCGCCATCACGCAGGCGATCATCTCCAGCGCCCCCGATGCTCCGAGGCAATGAGCGTGCATCGACTTGGTCGACGACACCGAAAGCTTGTAGGCATGGTCGCCGAAGACGCGCTTGATCGCTGCCGTCTCGATCTGGTCGTTGGCCTTGGTGCCGGTGCCATGGGCGTTGAGGTAGTCGACATCCTCGGGATTGAAGCCTGCATCGGCCAGGCAGGCGCGCATGGCCGCTGTCGGCCCTTCGACGGTCGGCGCGACAATGTCGGAGGCATCGGCGGAGAGGCCGGCGCCGGCGACCTCAGCAAGGATGGTGGCGCCGCGCGCCATGGCATGCTCGTAGGTTTCCAGGACCGCCATGCCGGCCCCCTCGCCGAGCGACAGGCCCTGGCGATCCGCCGAGAATGGCCGGCAGGTATCGGGCGCCAGCACGCGCAATGCTTCCCAGCCCTTCAGGATGCCCCAGACCAGCGGCGCATCGGTGCCGCCGGCGACCATCACATCGGCCCGGCCAAGCCTGATCTGGTCGACGGCCGAGGCAATGGCGTGGTTGGAGGAGGAGCAGGCAGAGGTGACGCCGAAGACCGGCCCGCGCAGGCCCAGATTCATGCTGACATGGCCGGAGGCCGCGCTTGGCATGACCTTTGGCACGGTGAAGATACCGGCGCGGTTCTTGCCCTCGACCAAAATGGCGCGATAGCTCTCTTCGATCGCCTCCCAGCCGCAGACGCCGACACCGACGACGGTGCCCATCCGATAGGTGGTGGTGTTCTCGTTCGAAACCAGGCCGGACTGCTGCATGGCTTCCCTGGCTGCGATGGTCGCCAGCAGGCTGAAGCGGTCCATCGACACGGTCTGCTTGCGGTCGATTCCGTGATCGGGAAGCGCCTTGATTTCGCAGCCGACCTTGACCTTCAAATCATGCAACTGGGGGCTTGTGATCTGGCCGATGGCCGAGCGGCCGGCGCGCATCTCGTTCCAGATCGCGGGCGCGCTGGTGCCGAGCCCGCAAATGCCGCCCATGCCGGTGATGACAACGCGCTGCCGCATTCAGTTCAGGCTTTTTTCGCGATCAGCGCGCGCACAGCTTCGACCATGTCGCCGACGTTCTTCAGATTGCTCCAGGCGTCGACCGTGTTCATCTCGATCTCGATGCCATACTCTTCCTCAAGATCGAAGATAATCTCCGTCAGCTCGAGCGAATGGATGCCAAGCGAGGTCAATTCGGTGGTGGTGGTGATTTCTTCGCCGCCCGGCTCGGCATGAGCCTTGATCTTCGCGATGATATCCGTTGCCAGCTGGTCGGCCATTCGGTTCCTTCCCCACTATCTCGACGTTTCCCGACGCCAACTGAGCAGCGCCCCTTTTTCTCCTGGTATCAAGCCGCCGTCGTCGTTTAATACCCCCGCCAAGCGCAGCATGACCGTACCAAGGTGGTTCCCTCTATAGAAACCGAAACGTTGTCAAGCAACAAGCTATATCGAACTCCATATCGACAAAGCCGACGGAGTGCTTAACGTGCAGGCATGGATATGGGCGAACCTAGCGGCGAACATGACGGGATTTCGACGCAGCGCGTTGCAGGCGTCGCGCGGCTTTCCTGCGCGCTCAGTGAGGGCCGCACGCGCCTGCGGCGCCTCTATCAGGACGGCGCCGCCAAGATAAGAATGCCGGCCGTCTCGACCGATCCGCTCGAAGCGGTACTGATCAACACCGCCGGCGGGATGACCGGCGGCGACCGTATCGCCTGGGAGGTGGATGTCGGCGCGGCCGCTTCGGCATCGATCACCACCCAGGCCTGCGAGAAGATCTACCGGGCGGCATCCAACCGTGCCGAAGTGCGAGTCAATTTGTCGGTCGGCGAAAATGGCCGGATCGCCTGGCTGCCGCAAGAAACCATCGTCTTCGACCGGGCGGCCTTTGCCCGCACGCTCGACGTCGAGCTTGCCGTCGGCGCCGAGGCGCTGGTGCTGGAAGCCGCCGTCTTCGGCCGCCTGGCGATGGGCGAACGCGCCACGCAGGGCGACTTCCATGACCGCTGGCGTGTGCGCCAGGATGGCGCCCTCATTCATGCCGAGGATTTCCGCATCGGACCCGATATCGCCGCCACGCTCGACCGCCCGGCGGTTGCCGGCGGCGCGATTGCGGTGGCGACGCTGCTTCTGGTGTCGCCACGCGCCGAGGCCCTGCTCGACCGGGTTCTGGAGATCGTCGGCGACCACGGCGGCGCCAGCGTCTGGAGCGTGAAGAAATCTGGCAAGCTTCTTGCGAGGCTCTACGCCGGGGACGGCTACCGGCTGCGCCAGCGGCTGGTTCCACTCGTCGAATTGCTTAACGGAAGGGCGGGGTTGCCCAAATTATGGTCACTATAGGCCTGTCTCTACCAATCCAGGGAAACGCATGAACCTGACGCCGAGGGAAAAGGACAAGCTGCTGATCGCCATGGCGGCGATCGTGGCGCGCAAGCGGCTCGAACGCGGCGTCAAGCTCAACCATCCGGAAGCGATCGCGCTGATCACCGACTTCGTCGTCGAAGGCGCCCGCGACGGCCGTCCGGTCGCCGAACTGATGGAAGCCGGCGCTCATGTCGTCAGCCGCGTGCAAGTCATGGAAGGCATCGCCGAGATGATCCATGACGTGCAGGTCGAGGCGACTTTTCCCGACGGCACCAAGCTGGTGACCGTGCACGAACCGATCCGTTGAGAAGGACAGGATGCTGGAGCTGCGTCCCAACTGCGAATGCTGCGACAAGGACCTGCCGCCGGAGGCGACGGATGCGCTGATCTGCACCTTCGAGTGCACCTTTTGCGCCGGATGCGTGGAACAGGTGTTGGGCGGCATCTGCCCCAATTGCGGCGGTGGTTTTTCGGCGCGGCCGATCCGCCCGCCAGCGATGCTGAAGAAATATCCGGCGTCGAGCAGACGCGTTCTCAAGGCTGAAGGCTGCGGTCCCAGCAAGGCGGCGTAAACACCAGACCGAGCAAAACGAAAGGCAAATAGAATGATCCCTGCCAAACGCCTCTGCCTGTCGGCGATCCTGCTGCTGGCCGCTGCCATGCCGGCCTATGCTCATGTCGGCATCGGCACGGCCTCCTCCTTCACGGCCGGCTTCATGCACCCGCTTTCCGGGCTCGATCACATGACGGTGATGGTCGCGGTCGGGCTGTGGGCGGCGCTCAAGGGCGGCAAGGCGGTTCTTGCCTGGCCGGCGGCCTTTGTCGGCGTCATGCTGGTCGGCGGCGCGCTGGGCATGCTGCACATGCCGCTGCCCTTCGTCGAACCGGGCATACTGGCATCGGTCGTGACGCTCGGGCTGCTGGTGGCGCTGGCGATCGATCTGCCGGTCTCGGCCGGGGTCGCCATCATCGGCCTGTTCGCACTTTTCCACGGCCACGCGCATGGCACCGAGGTGCCGGAGAATGCCGGCGGGCTTGAATACATGGCCGGCTTTGCCATCGCCACGCTGTTGCTGCATGCCGCCGGCATCGCTGCCGGTCTCAGTCTCGGCATCCGGTTCCGTGGAGTGGCCCGTGCTGCCGGTGCCGCCTGCGCGGCGATCGGCATCGGTCTCGCCTTCGGCATCGTGTGAGGGTGACCATGATCCCCGGTGAAATCATCACGGTGAGCGGCGACATCGAGCTCAACAAGGGCCTGCCGACCGTCACCCTGAAAGTCGCCAACAGCGGCGACCGGCCGGTCCAGGTCGGCAGCCACTACCATTTCTTCGAGACCAATGAGGGGCTGAAATTCGACCGCGAGCGCGCCAGGGGCATGCGTCTCGACATTGCCGCAGGCACGGCCACGCGTTTCGAGCCGGGCCAGGAGCGCGACGTCACGCTGGTGCCGCTCGGCGGCAAGCGCGAGATCTACGGATTTCAGCAGAAGGTGATGGGCAAGCTGTGAGATCTTCCAGCGCGCTCAGCTCAGTTCGATGGCTTGGCCGCGGCGTAGATGACGACCTTCCCGGGATCATCGAATTCGACGGCGAGGACATCCTGCGCCTGCACGCGCCGCGATTCGATGGCGTTGAACAGCAGCGCGTTGGCCTCGATCTCCTTGCGCAGCTCCGTGATGTCGTCTTGATGCTGCTTGACCTTGCTTTCGATCTCCGGCGGCGGGCCGCCTTCGCTGCGCGCGGCGTCGGTGAGGAACACGATGTCGACCTTGTCGAGCTTGGACGTCTTGCGCACCGTACCGATGTTTTCACGCGTGCGGTCGATCGCCGTGTTGACGCTGCGGGCCTCAGCGGTGGCCTTGGCCTCTTCCTGCTTGACCTGCGAGCCGACGATGCGGTTGACGGTCTCCGTGCTTTCGAGCCCTTGCGCCTTCAATCCGGCAACAGGACCGGCCACCGCCAGGAACGCCATGGCGGCGATTGCCCGCATTCCGGTCGAGAAAGAATTGGTCGCCATCGCTCGCTCCTGAGAGAAATCGTTTCGGGACGCGGGTTAGCGCGAAAAGAACAAAACGAATGCCGCCCGGCGAAGGTTCCTTTCCCGATGCGGCCGGCCGGCCGGATGCCGGCCCGCCGTGCCGTGGCGTCAGCTCGCCTTCTTGGTGATCAGGGTCAGTGCGCCATTGGGTTCCATACTGGCCGCGACCACCTGCGCAGAGGTCATTCCCTTCGCCTCCAGCGCCGACTTCACCTTGGGTGTGGCATCGATCGAGCTGCGCAGTTTCTTCAAGCCGTCATCGCCGCGCTGGGCGATCACCTGGTTGACCTGCGTCTGGGTGTCCTTTGGCAACTCGGTGATGTCGACGATGTTGACGCTTTGGATCGTCGGCACCGCAGGCTGAGCCTGGGGCGTGGCTGGAGCAGGCGTTGCCGGCGCCGGAGCAGGCTGTGGCGCGGGTTGCTGCTGGGCACTGGCGGCGCCCGCCAGCATCAGGCTGGCTGCGGCGGCAAGAATTATCGTTTTGCGCATGGATTTTCCTTTCCATCGATTGGCAAACGGTCGGTCTGGGGTGACCCCCTAACCTCAACCGCCAAATGGGATCAGAAGGTGTCGCCCAGCGGGTCATTGCGTGACCATAGGATGGCAGCAATGTGCAGCACCGCTTCAATCCAACCGCATTTCAGGAGCAATCGCTGATGGCCAGAATTACCCGCGCCGCCTATGCGCAGATGTATGGCCCGACGGTCGGCGACAAAGTGCGCCTTGCCGACACCGAACTGTTCATCGAGGTCGAGAAGGATCTCACCACCCATGGCGAAGAGGTGAAATTCGGCGGCGGCAAGGTGATCCGCGACGGCATGGGCCAGAGCCAGGTTTCCAGAGCCCGGGGCGCCGTCGACACGGTGATCACCAACGCACTGGTGATCGATGCCAGCGCCGGCATCTTCAAGGCCGATATCGGGCTTCGCGACGGCCGTATCGCGGCCATCGGCAAGGCCGGCAATCCGGACACCCAGGATGGCGTCACCATCATCATCGGTCCCGGCACCGAGATCATCGCCGGCGAAGGCAAGATCCTGACGGCAGGCGGCTTCGATGCGCATATCCACTTCATCTGCCCGCAGCAGATCGAAGAGGCACTGATGTCAGGCATCACCACCATGCTCGGCGGCGGTACCGGCCCGGCGCATGGCACGCTGGCGACGACCTGCACGCCGGGGCCATGGCACATGGCCCGCATGATCCAGTCCTTCGATGCCTTCCCGATGAACATCGGCCTGTCGGGCAAGGGCAATGCTTCGCTGCCCGCAGCACTCGAGGAGATGGTGCTGGGCGGCGCTTGCTCGCTGAAGCTGCACGAAGACTGGGGCACGACGCCGGCGGCCATCGACTGCTGCCTGTCGGTCGCCGACGACTACGACGTGCAGGTGATGATCCACACCGACACGCTGAACGAATCCGGCTTTGTCGAGAACACGGTCGCGGCGATCAAGGGCCGCACCATCCACGCCTTCCACACCGAGGGCGCCGGCGGCGGCCACGCGCCTGACATCATCAAGGTCTGCGGCCTGCCCAACGTCATCCCGTCCTCGACCAACCCGACGCGGCCCTACACGGTCAACACCCTGGCCGAGCATCTGGACATGCTGATGGTCTGCCATCATTTGTCGCCGTCGATCCCCGAAGACATCGCCTTTGCCGAAAGCCGCATCCGCAAGGAGACCATCGCGGCCGAAGACATCTTGCACGACATCGGCGCCTTCTCGATCATCTCGTCGGACAGCCAGGCCATGGGCCGCGTCGGCGAAGTCGCGATCCGCACCTGGCAGACCGCCGACAAGATGAAGCGCCAGCGCGGCTCGCTGCCGCAGGAGACCGGCAACAACGACAATTTCCGCGTCCGCCGCTACATCGCCAAATACACGATCAACCCGGCCATCGCGCATGGGCTGTCGAAAGACATCGGCTCGATCGCGGTCGGCAAGCGCGCCGACCTGGTGCTGTGGAACCCGGCCTTCTTCGGCGTCAAGCCGGACATGGTGCTGATCGGCGGCATGATCGCCGCAGCACCCATGGGCGACCCCAACGCCTCGATCCCGACGCCGCAGCCGATGCACTACCGGCCGATGTTCGGCGCCTATGGCAAGGCCAGGACAAACTCGTCGGTGACCTTCGTTTCGAAAGCCGCGCTCGAGTCAGGCCTGCATGGCAGGCTTGGCGTCGACAAGCAGTTCGTCGCCGTCGAGAACACCCGCGGCGGCATCGGCAAGCATTCGATGGTGCTCAACGACGCCACGCCGCATGTCGAGGTCGATCCGGAAACCTACGAGGTGCGTGCCGACGGCGAGCTTTTGACCTGCGAGCCGGCGACGGTGCTGCCGATGGCGCAGAGATACTTTCTGTTCTGAAGCGGCGATTCGACCGGGCGAGTATTATCCGTTGCAGCCCTTGGTGGGAGGCAGCAATATGCGGCCGACCAACAGTTGCATTGTGATCGAGCATGGCCACCGAAATCGCTTCCGCCCACGACATTTTCCCCCATATCCGCATCGTCATGGGCATGGTGATCGGGCTTGGCGTCGCCCGCCTGCTGTCGGGGGTGGCGCGCATCGTCCAGCATCCCGGCCAGTACAAGCTCTATCCCGTGCATCTGGCCTGGGTCGTCTCGGTGCTCCTGATGCTGGTGCATTTCTGGTGGTGGGAGTTCGGCCTCTACGCCATCGAAACCTGGACCTTCGGCAAATATTTGTTCATCATCTTCTACGCGATCACGCTGTTCCTGCTGTGCGCGCTTTTGTTTCCCGATTCGATGCTGGACTACACCAGCTACGAGGATTTCTTCTATTCGCGCCGTGCGTGGTTCTTCGGTCTGCTGGCTGCGACCTACCTGCTCGACGTGATCGACACGCTGCTGAAAGGGCCGGAGCATTTCGCCCGCTTCGGCAGCGAGTATCTGTTCCGCACGCCGGTCTTCGTTGCGCTGTGTATCGTCGCGATCCTGGTGCGCGACCGCCGCTTCCACATCGCCTTCGTCACGGCGGCGCTTATCTACCAGATATCGTTCATCCTGCGGCTCTTCGACACCATCGTCTGAACGAACGCGATGGTCTAGCCTGTTGGGGAAAGGCAGGGTTCGACATGTACAAGGCCGTCGGATCGCGCGGATCCCGGGTCAGCCGCGCGTCAACGCCTATTTCGACCGCGTGCTGGCACGGCCCGCCCGTGCACGGGCGCAAGCAAATGGGGGATCCATGAAATGAAGCTCAACCTCAACACCGACTTCACCAAATTCCCGCGGGCCGTCTCCGTACTGTCCGCCGGCAATGCCGGAACCACCCTACCGTTGGGCCGGGCCATTCTCGCCCATGACGAGCGGCATCTGCGCCGCCGCGCCATCGAGCTTGCCGACGGCAGCAAGGTGCTGGTCGACCTGCCCGAACCCGTCGCCTTGAACGATGGCGACCGGCTGGTGCTGGAGGATGGCGGCCATGTCGAGATCATCGCGGCGCCGGAAGAGGTTTATGACATCCGCGCTCGTGATACCGTGCATCAGGCCGAGCTCGCCTGGCATATCGGCAACCGCCATCTCGCAGCAAGCATCGAGGCCGGGCGCATCCTCATCCTGCGCGACCATGTTATCAAGGCGATGCTGGAGGGGCTGGGCGCCACGGTGGCCGACGTTTCCGAACCGTTCAAGCCGGTGCGCGGCGCCTATTCCGGGCATGGTGGGCCAAGCCACGATCACGGCCATGCGCATGCGCATAGCCACGCCGAAGCGCACAGCCATTCTCATGACGAAGCGCATTCCCATTCGCACAGTCACGCCGGCCATCACCACGATCATGACTGACCAGCCTTCGAACATCGCCCTGCTGCGGCTGATGGCGTGGCTGTCGCCTGCCTTTCCGGTCGGCGGCTTTTCCTACAGCCATGGTCTCGAGCGCGCGGTGCATGACGGGCTGGTTGCCGATGCCGGGAGCCTGACCGGCTGGCTGGAAACGCTTGTCGAGATCGGTTCGGGCTGGAACGACGCCGTGCTGTTCGCCGAGAGCTGGCGCCGGGCACGCGGCACCGGTGATCTCGACGAAATAGCGGCACTTGCCGAGGCGCTCGCCGGCTCGCGCGAACGCCATACCGAGACCATGCTGCAGGGTGCGGCCTTCCTCAAAGCGGCGGCGGCCTGGCCTAATCCGGTGCTGGCGCGCCTGCCGGCCGAATGCGCCTATTGCGTCGCCGTCGGCGCCATTGCCGGCGGCAATTCAATCGCCCTTCAGGACGCGCTGTCCGCCTTCCTGCAGGCCTTCTTCTCCAACCTTGTGCAGGCCGCGATCCGGCTTGGCATCGTCGGCCAGAGCGGCGCGACCAAGTTGTTAGCCGGCTTCGAGCCGCTGGCCCTGGCGACCGCAAGCCGCGCCGCGCGCGCGACACTGGATGATCTCGGCGGCTGCGCCTTCGTCTCCGATATCATGGCGATGAAGCATGAAACCCAGTATTCGCGACTGTTCCGCTCATGATTTTTCTCGCCTTCTCGCTATCCCTTGTTCTGCTGCTGATCACCACGCTGCATGTCTATTGGGGCCTTGGCGGCATCTGGCCGGGCCAGGATGCGGCCTCCTGCGCTCGCGCCGTGGTCGGCTTTCGCGGCGTCGATGATATGCCGACGCCGTTCGCCAGTTTCGCCGTTGCCGCGTGCCTGTGCCTGGCGACACTGTGGCCGCTGGCGCTGGAAGGCGTCTTTGCTTCACCCTTCCCAAAGCAGGGGCTCGCCGCCACTTCGCTGCTCATCGGCCTGGTGTTCCTGGGTCGCGGCATAGCCGGCTTCACGCCATGGTGGCAGCGGCTGGCGCCGGAACAGCCTTTCGCGCGGCTCGATGTCCGCTATTATTCGCCGCTCTGCCTGTTGATCGGGCTCGGCTTTGCCATCCTCGCCATCACGGAGTTTCCGACATGACACAGACAAATGGCCCGCTGCGCATCGGCATTGGCGGCCCGGTCGGTTCGGGCAAGACGACGCTGACCGAAAAACTGTGCAAGGCGTTGCGCGACGAGTTTTCCATCGCCGTCGTCACCAACGACATCTACACCAAGGAAGACGCCATGATGCTGGCGCGGCTGCAGGCACTGCCCGAGGACCGCATCATGGGTGTCGAGACCGGCGGCTGCCCGCACACCGCCATCCGCGAGGATGCGTCGATCAATCTGCAGGCAATCGCCGAGATGAACCGAAAGTTTCCGGATCTCGACATCGTCTTCATCGAATCCGGCGGCGACAATCTTGCCGCGACCTTCTCGCCCGACCTCGCCGACCTGACGCTCTATGTCATCTCGGTTTGCCAGGGCGAGGAGATTCCGCGCAAGGGCGGGCCGGCGATCACCCGCTCCGATTTCCTGGTGATCAACAAGAGCGATCTTGCTCCTTACGTGAACGTCAACCTCGATGTCATGGAGAGCGACGCCGGCCGCATGCGCGGAAGACGGCCGTTTGGCTTCACCGACCTGTCGCGCGGCAAGGGGCTGCAGGAGGTGATCGATTTCATCATCGAGCATGGCGGTCTGCGGACCGGCGCTGCCGCTGCCAGCACGGCGGCGTGAGACAGCTATCCCTGCACCAACCAAAACCGGTTGCGGGGAGCGACTGGCCACGGCATTCTTGCCGAAACCGGAGGATTTTAGGATGAGCATCGCCCGCCTGCAAAAGGAAATGCTGACCAACCTGCCCTTCTATGAGGAGCGCGTCGATCTCGCCTGCGCCTTCCGCTGGACGGCACGGCTCAATATGCACGAGGCGGTCGCCAATCATTTCTCGCTGGCCGTCAATGACGACGGCACACAGTTCCTGATGAACCCCAACCAGGTGCATTTCTCGCGCATCAAGGCGAGCGACCTTCTGATGATCGATGCCAACGACCCAGAAACGCTCTCCGGCCCCAATGCGCCCGACCCGACGGCGTGGGGACTGCATGGCGCCATCCATCGCAATGTGCGCCACGCGCGCTGTGTCATGCATGTCCATTCGATCCACGCCACGGTGCTGGCATCGCTCGCTGACTCGACACTGCCGCCGATCGACCAGAATTCGGCGATGTTCTTCAATCGCCATGTCGTGGACGCGCATTATGGCGGGCTGGCCTTCGAGGAGGAGGGCGAGCGCTGCTCGCAGCTTCTCGTCGATCCCAAGGTCAAGGTGATGGTGATGGGCAATCACGGCGTGCTGGTCATCGGCGACACGGTCGCCGATGCCTTCAACCGCATGTTCTATTTCGAACGCGCCGCCGAGACCTACATCAAGGCGCTGTGGACCGGCCGCCCGCTGCGCACGCTTTCCGATGCGATCGCCGAAAAGGCCGCGAGCGAGATGGACGACTATCCCGGCCAGGCCGAACGCCATCTCAGCGAGTTGAAGGCGATCCTCGACGAGCAGGAACCGGCCTACCGGAATTGAGGACCCTTCTCCCCGTCACTATACGGGGAGAAGGTGCCGGCAGGCGGATGAGGGGCGGCGCAAGCCCCGAAAGTGTGGGACGAACCAAAACTCGGCCTGACCGTGATCTCAATACGCCATGGAAAGCGCCTTCATTGTCAATCGCGGCGCCGCCCCTCATTGCCCTGCCGGGCATTTCTCCCCGTATAGTGACGGGGAGAAAGACGTTGTTGTCCGAACCGGATAGATAGGTAACAGAATGGACTGATTAGATGGGTGACAGTTTTCTTGTCCGCCGGGAGGACC
>NZ_JBVVQX010000025.1:0-56534 GCF_055811675.1 Mesorhizobium sp. WSM4808 | reverse complement strand
GGTCATCAAGCTCGGCCAGAAGCTCACCGACGATGCAGTGTCGATGTTTATCAAGCTGATGGGTCGGCTGTTCTCGCAAGCCAATAACCGCAAGAAGCAGCGACACATGGACTGCAGGCCGGATACCGCAAAGGCACTGTTCCTCGACACGATCACAGCCCTGCAGTCCGCGGACGACCATGGAAGGAATGCGTTGGAGGTTCTCGACCAGAGAGTCGGCTGGCACAGGCTGCTGCGCATGAAGCCTGAACTCGAATCGATGGTCGAGGGCAACGAGGCATCGCCATTGACGGTGGGCAGCCGAGCAATATGCGACCGTCAACAAATATGCCGGTGCGTTCCTGCAGGCGTTCTCGTTCCAATCCGCGCGGCGTCACGATCCGCTTCTTGCGGCAATTTCGCTGCTGAAACGGCTCTGTGCCGAGAGCCGTCGGGCACTCCCCGAGCGCGTCCCGGTCACCCACCTCAGCCAGGCTGATCGTCGGCTCATCTTCGAACAGGGGCCTGATCGCCGTACCTACGAGATTGCGACGCTCGCGGCTTTGCGAGACCGGCTTCGCTCTGCCGACATTTGGGTCGACGGCAGCCGATCGTTCCGGCCGCTCGACGAGCATCTGATGCCGCGGTCGACATTCACCACAATGAAGGAGGAGGACCGCCTTGGACTGGGCGTTCAAGGTGACGGCGCGCAGTGGCTTGCTGAAGCGCGTCAGATGCTCGACTTCAACCTGAAGCGCCTCGCGCACAGAGCACGGTCCGTAAAACTCGAAGGCGTTCGTCTGGAAGCGGGCACGTTGATCGTGACGCCAACGGCTGGCGAGGTTCCGGCGGCGGCCGAGGAACTGAATGCTGAGATCAGCGATATGTATCCAATGGTTGAGGTGCCAGACCTATTAAGGGAAGTGCACGATTGGACTGGCTTCGCCGATCGCTTCACGCATGTTCGCACCGGAGACGTCCCAAGAAATGTCTCGGCCATGCTGGCCGGCGTGCTGGCCGATGCGACCAATCTCGGTCCGAAGCGAATGGCGAGCGCGTCGAAAGGCATCAGCGCTCACCAGATCGGGTGGATGCGGACATTCCACGCCCGATCAGAGACCTATCGCGCCGCGCAAGCATGTATCACCGATGCGCACACTCGGCATCCGCATTCGCGCCTCTGGGGCAACGGAACCACCTCTTCATCGGATGGCCAATTCTTCCGCGCAAGCGACCGAGCCGCTAAGCGCGGCGACGTCAATCTGCACTACGGCAGCGAGCCGGGTTCGAAGTTCTACAGCCATCTGTCGGATCAGTACGGCTACTTCAGCATTCTGCCCATCAGTCCGACCGAAAGCGAGGCGGCCTACGTGCTCGATGGGCTGTTCGATCAGGACACAATCCTCGACATCCAGGAACACTTCACCGATACGGGCGGTGCGAGTGATCACGTCTTCGGGCTGTTCGCCTTGATCGGCAAACGCTTTGCACCTCGGCTGCGCAACCTCAAGGACCGGAAGTTCCACACGTTCGAGAAAGGCGATGCATATCCGGCATTATCCAACCACATTGGCGCCCCGATCAACACTACCCTGATCCTCGAGCACTGGGATGATCTGCTCCATCTGGCAGCGTCCATCACGACGCGATCTGTGGTGCCGTCCACGATCCTGAAGAAGCTGTCCGCATCACCGAAGGAAAGCCAGCTCGCAAGGGCGCTGCGCGAACTCGGCCGGATCGAGCGATCGTTGTTCATGATCGAATGGTATTCAAGTTCGGCGCTGCGCCGGCGATGCCAGGCCGGCCTCAACAAGGGTGAGGCAGCGCATAAGCTGAAGCGCGCCGTCTTCTTCCACGAGCGCGGAGAGATCCGGGACCGATCGTTCGAAAGCCAGGCCTTCCGCGCCTCCGGCCTCAACCTCGTCGTCAGCGCGATCGTACACTGGAACACGGTCTACATCGAACGGGCCGCCACCCACTTGCGCAACATGCGTCGCGAGATTCCGGATCATCTGCTCAGGCACATCTCGCCGCTGAGCTGGGAGCACGTCAATCTGACCGGCATCTATACCTGGGACAGCGAGCAGCATCTGCCGGAAGGTTTCCGGTCGCTTCGCCTTCCAGTTGGGCTGCGACGGGCCGCATGAGTTCTTGATCCGTTCGACCTTAGCGTGTCGCTGGGAACAGTTCTTGTTCTGCCCCCGATAGGAGCGAAACGACCTGATCCTGCGCATGTAGACCAGCGCCGCGCCAGGGCTCAGGCTGCGGTCGGCGCGCCAGACGCGGTAGATATCCTCGATGGTGGGCGTGGGTTCGGTCTGCATGGGGATCCTATCACCTTGGCCGAACCAGCGTAGCTGGCCGCGATAATGCGGTCAGGCCCCACTTCGTGTTGGCGACAGCCACCTCGTGATGCCGCCCGAGAATCCGCGTCCCACATCACTCCGGGCACCCGGCGCATGGACCAGGCGTCACCGAGCGGTACCCGACCAAAACCCAGGGGAGCGGGAATACAGTTCAGCGCCGATAATGGCAGGGCGCGGCGCAGCTTGGGCAGGATCGGTGTGTCATCTCCGATCGCGGCAGCGCGCTCCAGTACGTCCGGCGCTAACGATGGTGTCACCCATTTGACGGCCGTCATCGACCGGCGCACCGCTATGACCCGCCGCCGAAGCCAGCGCATCGCTCCCGGCAGGTCGACCTCCGGTCCGCGGAGCACATCCGCGGCTACTTCCATGCTTCTTGTCGATGCCGTCACCGCGACGGCGCGCTCGATCGTTGCAAGCAGCCCAGGGAGGCGGGCAGCGAGGAAATCCGGCAATAGGCTGAACGTCATCCGCCCTTGCGGGCAATACCAGCGAGCGACGCGCACGCCGGGGCTGGTCAGCCGCGTATAGCTGCCGTGACGTCGAAGCGAACAGCCGCCGTGCGGGTGAAGCGGGCAGCACGGCAGACACGCGCGGCGCCACTCCTTGGCGGCGATATAATCCTCCATCGTCGACGATGTACGTAGCGGTATCTGCAAGCCCATCCCCTCGCTCGCCAGCAACGATCTTGCAGCTTTTATCCGGATACTGGCACCCCTGAACCTCTTTCAAATGCAGCATGCACCGCCAAAAACTCCAGATAAAACTTCGCCCTGGATAATGGCTCCAGCAGAGCGCCTCCGTCACCGGTCCGGGCTTCCGGCCCGGGAGGTAAAGCCGGTTGTAGCCGGCATAGGCATCGGCCTGCAGGATGCCGGCGAACTGCTTCAGGTGCCGCTCAGGATGATCGCCTGACCGGTCGCGGGATGCGTAGAACAGGGCTGCCGGTGGTGATGTCCCGCCGAAGGGCCGGTCGTCGCGGACATAGACCCAGGCTCGGCCGATGTCGGTCTTGCCTTTTGCCAGGATCGGCACCGTGGTGTCGTCGCCGTGAAGCCGCTCTGCTTTCAGCACATGGTCCTCGATCAGTGCATGCAGCGGCCGCAGCACCGCCGCGCACGCACCGACCTGATCGGCCAGCGTCGACAGGCTCAGCTCGACGCCTTCGCGGGCATAACGCTCACTCTGTCGGTTCAGCGGCTGGTGCTGGCCGAACTTCTCGAACAGCACCATGGCAAGCAGGTTCGGGCCGGCAAAGCCGCGCGGCGTGACGTGGAACGGCGCCGGTGGCTGCGTGATCGCCTCGCACTGCCGGCACGAGAACTTCTCTCGCACTGTCTGGATCACCTTCCACTGGCGCGGGATCACCTCCAGCGTCTCGATGACGTCCTCGCCCAGCTTCCACAGCCTCATCGAACCGCAGCAGGGACAGCTCTCGGGCACGACGATCACGACGCGCTCACGCGGCAGATGCTCAGGAAAGGGCTTGCGCGACGGGCGCCGGCGCTCGAACGAGCGAACCGTCTGTGTCTGGGAGCCCGCCTTATCGGCAGCGATCTCGTCCTCCGATGCGTCCGCCTCCAGATCCTCGAGCTGAAGCTCCATCTGCTCGAGCAGTCTGGCCTTGCGCTCCGATCGGCTACCGTAGAGCTCCGCCTGAGCTTCTCGATCTCCAGCTTTAGTCGTGCAATCAACGCCTCCGTCCCGGAACTGACCGCCGCCGCGCGGGCGGCAAGCGCTTCGGCCTCGACGCGCGCGGCTCGCTCCGCGAGGATCATCGCGTGGGCGGCGGCAAGATCGGAAGGGAGCGATTCAGCAGCAGACACCAAGCAATGGAATCATATCCACCACCATGTGCAAGGCCAAAATCGTCAGCCGGTCGCCGTCGGCCGCCAGGTCCTCTGCGGCATGCGCCAATCAATGCCTTCGAGCAGATAGCCGAGTTGGGCCGGCGTGATCGTTACTACGCCGTCGGCCGGCGATGGCCAGATGAAGCGGCCGCGCTCGAGCTTCTTCGAGAACAGGCAGGCGCCCTGGCCATCGTGCCACAGAACCTTGATCAGATCGCCGCGACGCCCGCGGAAGACGAACAGATGACCATTGTGCGGATCACGCTTTAGCGTCTCCTGCACCACCAGCGCCAGGCCCGGAAAGCCCTTCCTCATGTCAGTGTGGCCGGTCGCCAGCCACACCCGCACGCCGCTCGGAACCGGGATCATCGGGACCTAAGCGCGTCCAGAACGCGCCGCAGCGCCTCGGCATCTACGTCGCGATCGACGCGGACGCGGCGCCCGCCGCCAAGCTCGATCTCGATGATACCGCTCTTGCCGCGACGTCGGCCGGGAGATGCTGATGGCGCCTCAACGGCGGGCGGCATGGCAACCGCAGGAACAATCTCGACCGGGACCAATTGCGATGAACCCGCATCCACCCGATCACACAGGTCCTTGCGCCATCGAAAGAGCTGGCTGACGTGAATGCCCGCCGATCGCGCCACTTCCGACACTGACACGCCAGGCTCAAGCGAGGCCGCGACCAGGCGCTCCTTCTCCTCACGCGACCACCGCCGGCGTCTCTCCACCGACGTGATCACCTCCACCCGCGGCATCGTCATAGGGCTACTCCTAGGATTATCCCTAGGACTTCCGACGTTCGCCCTTAGCCCGCAAGGCGGCCGCCACCGGAGGGATACGAAGAAGATTACCACAGTCGGGCTCGATCTTGCCAAATCCGGTTTTCAGGTTCATGGCATAGCCGAAGAGGGAGACGTGATCGTACGTCGCGCACTGCGTCGATCGCAGGTGCTGGACTTCTTTCGCACACTGCAGCCTTGCCTCGTAGGGATGCAAGCCTGTGGCAGCGCGCATTATTGGGCTCGGGAAATTCAGGCTCTGGGGCATACGGTTCGGATGACGCCACCCGCATACGTGAAGGCCTACGTGAAGCGCAACAAAACTGACGCCGCAGACGCCGAAGCTATTTGCGAGGCAGTCACCCGGCCGACCATGCGCTACGTGCCGGCAAAAACGCAGGATGAGCAGGCTGCCGGAATGGTGCTCAAAACACGAGATTTGCTCATCCGTCAGCGCACTCAAGCAATCAATGCCCTGAGAGCTCACCTCACCGCCGCGTGAGGCTCGGTCGTTCCCCGAATTCTATTGCCAGACGACAATTTTGCTACGGAACCCTTTGACGAGAACGGTCACCAGAGCCTATAGGCTTTTAAGCCGCCCTGCCTGATCCAGTACCGACTGTTCGGATTGTTCACGTCATTGCGCTCGATGGCGGTGTGAGCAAACATGCCTGCGTCGATGTCACGCTTTGCGGCTCTATGTTTGATGACGTCCTGCGTGCCCGGATCGGTCACGTCATTGCGCTGGATGGCGGTAGGGGCAACCATTCCTGCGTCGACGTCGCGCTTAGCGGCAAGCTCTTTAATCTGGTTCTGCTTGTGCGGATTGGTCAAGCTATTGCGCTCGATAACAGTATGAGCAACCATGCCTGCGTCGATGTCGCGCTTAGCGGCAAGCTCTTTGATCTGGTTCTGCTTGTGCGGATTGGTCACGCTATTGCGCTCGATGGCGGTATGAGCAACCATGCCTGCGCCGATGTCGCGCTCCGCAGCTCGCAATTTGATATAGTCCTGCAAGTCCAGATCGTCCACGTTGTTTCGCTCGATGACGGTAAGAGCAACCATGTCGGGATTAGCCTTAAGGTCGCGCTCCGCAATCAACTGTTTGATCTTGTTCCGCAGCCCCGGATTGTCGACGTCATTGCGCTCGATGGCGGTACGAGCAACCATGCCTGCGTTGATGTCGCGATTAGCGGCCAGCTGTTTGATCTGGTTCTGCGTGCCCGGGTCGGTCACGCCATTGCGCTCGATGGCGGTACGGGCAACCATGTCGGGATTGGCCCTGATGTCGCGCTTCGCGGCTTGCCCTTTGATGATGTCCTGCGTGTACGGATTGGTCAGGCCATGATAGGTGATGATGTCATTTGCTGTTCTAGTCGCAGCTCGATTACCCGCGTCGGTCTTGGCATTTGCGAAACGAGCGGGTAGTGTTTCCCGCTCAAGCTTTGTGAATTCAGACTGAATTGCCGGATCGCTCTCAATAACTGCTCGGAACCCTAGATTGGTGCTGAGCAACGCGTTGATTTCATAAAAAGCTGCGGCCCGGTCGGCATAATCGGCTACCCGCGTGAATGCCTCTGTCAGCTTGATGATGTCCTGGGTGACCGGATTGGTCAGGCCATGAAAGATGATGATGTCATCTGCAGTTCTAGTCGCAGCTGGATTACCCGCCTCGATCCTGGCATTTTCGGCACGAGCGACTCGTGTTTCCTGCTCAAGCGCTCTGAATTCAGACCGAATTGTCGGATCGCTCTCGATAACTGCTCGGAACGTCCGATTGGTGCTGCGCACTGCATTGATGTCATAGAAACCTGCGACCGGGTCGTCATGATTGGCAACCCGCCTGAATACCTCTGTCAGCATGGCATTTGGCAGATTGTCGATCATCGAAGTCTCCTTATGTGGCTCGATCAGCGGTCATCTGTTTAAAGAAGTTAATGCACTAGCCGATAGAATAAACATCTGGTGGCCTGTCGCAAAACTATGTTCATTCGGCATTATCATATCTCGACTTGTGACTGCCCCCACAGCACAATGAATACTCGTACAGAAGCTTACATTCTTGCAGTTTCTGGTTGACTTAGTGACCCACTGCTGCGCTGCGCAGGCAGCCCACGTCGAAAAGGATTTCGCCGACCGACTTGGCACGCAGTGAACCATCGTGTTCTCACTGCCAATGTTGTTCAATAGAGTTTCGAGCGCAAATACAAAAGTGATATGCGTCCATACTTTCTGAATATGCGCACTGAACGTGAGTGCATATTCGCCCTCCGCATCTCAGATGATCCAATCCCATCATGCAGGCCGATGTATATCATCCAAATAATATTGGTCGTTCTGTTCCATTTTGGTATTGGGTCAGCGGCGCGGACGGTGCGGTCATATGTCCGGCCTGTTTTCTGGCCTTTCAGCCATGGCCACGATGAGATCCGCGGAGCAAATCGCCTAATCAGCTTCTCGCGCTGTAACGCGCTTGCGATTTTGCGGTCTGATTTGCTTCGGGATGTCGTCCCGTTGGGTCATCACAAGCGTCGCTCCAGCGACAAGCAGCGTTCGCAGTTGCTGGTTTCCGCGCTTTGAGATCGAACCTATCCGTTCTTTTCCTCCGCTGGAATGCGCGCGTGGAGTCAACCCAATCCAGGCAGCGAAATCTCGACCGGTTCGGAAGCCAGCGGGATCCGGTACAACTGCTCGAACGGTCGCGGCAATGATCGGCCCCACGCCGGGAATCGCCGTCAGGCGTCGAGCGCTGTCGTCTTTTCTCACCGCTTCAAGGATTATTCGATCGAGCCTTTCAATGCGTGCCCACGGTCTCGATTTGCTCGACGAGCTCTTCCAAAGCCATTCGTGCTGCACCCGGCAATCTCAGGTCACTGTCGTCGCGCACTATGGCGGCAAGACTGACGATTCCGACCAGACCGGTCGCCCTGACAATGCCCAGTTCGGCAATGATCTCGAATTGCTCGGCGATGGGCGGATTTGGATTGGAGGCGTACTCGCCTGTCGTTTCGCATCATGTGGATCGATCTCGCCCAGCGTGGCGATAGCGCTTGATTAGAAACCGAGTACAGGCCGCACACGACACTTGACGCGCCGGTGATACTCCTCGCTGCGGTTGTTGAGATACTGGCTCTTCGGATGCGGATCGGCTTGATCTGCCGCCGCGACCGATCCCGCAGCGGCTTTCCGCGTCACAGGAAAGGATCGCCTCGGATTTGTCTGGCTACTGTCGATGACGATGCGCTCGGGACGGCGGTGACGCTGCAATGCCTTGCACTGGAAGCGTTTGGCCGGCCGATGACGATGCTCGCTAAGCCAGAACTCGATGGTGTCGCCGACGCTGTCGATGGCCGCGATAGAGATACATACAGCGACCGCGAACTTTGCTATAGGTTTCCTCGATATGCCCATCTCGCCGACGGCACGCTTGCGCCGATAAAGCGTACAGCAGCAAGGGCGAGAAGTGAAGGACCTAGCGGTGGAGCGTCGAATGATCGATACTGATGCCGCGCTCGGCCATCATTTTTCTTCAAATCTCGAAGGCTCAAGCCATAGGCCAGATACCAGCGAACGCAAAGCAGAATGTCGAAATGGCGGCCCTTGAACATCTGAACTCTCCGGCGAAACACCAGAGGCCATGCCATGCGCCTGGTAACCGAAGACTTTGTAACACACCCGGCAATTACGGTCCGGCAGCGGAAACAACGAAACAACGCAACTGTGATCATCCGTGAGCGCGATACCCAGAATTCTGGCCCTGGGTTGGGCGACCGTTTCGATTTCGTTCGCATGCCCGCCCATAGCGATAGCGTCGCGAACAGCAGATGAACCACACAAATTGAGGAAGCGCTAAATTAAGTGCCAAATGACACACGGTCCGCACCGCTCGTCGGCGGCAGGACCCAATTTCTATCCATTGCGCGCTTCCTCGCGGCGTTCAACTCGGCTGTGCGCTTCTTCGCGGCGTCCAACTCGGCTGTGCTGTTCAGCGCGGGGTCCAACTCGTCGGCGGTTGGGTACCGGGGCATTTGCGCCTCGTTGATCCAGCCGAAGCCGAGATATCGGAAGTGGTCCGCCGGCATCGTGACTCGGCTTTTGTCCAATTCCCGAACGAAGTCCGCCGACCAATCATGGATCGTATATGCTTCAATTTTATCCATCATTGGCCGCCAGCGTTGGATGCGCTCTTCGCGCGACATGTTGGCCGCTCTTGAAATCGCGGTCGCGATCTCATCGGGGCGGTTCGGATCCACCAGCAGCGCTTCGTTGTGATTGAAGTCTTCGGCCGCACCCGCAAACTTCGACAGCACCAAAACGCCGGGATTTCCCGGATCTTGCGCAGCGACATATTCTTTCGCTACCAGATTCATGCCGTCACGCAGGGGCGTTACCACGCAAATATGCGCGGCGCGATAGAGACCTGCCAACTGAGCCTGGCTGAAAGCATCATTCTCGTAGAGGATCGGCCGCCACTCGTCCGTGCCATGCTCGTCATTGACGCGTTTGACCAGGCTCTCAACGTTGTGCTTATAACTTTTATACGCTTCGATTTCCGTGCGGGAGGGGTTGGCGATCTGCAGGAGCACGATGCTGCGCGGCTCGGTTGCCAAGACCTGATCGAAGGCTTCGACCCGGGCTTCGATACCCTTCGTGTAGTCGAGCCGGTCGACCCCGATTGCAAGCTTCGCGCCGTTGAGTTTCTTCTGCAAGGACGAGATATAGGGGTCCTGTTTCGTAAGTGACTCGGAAGCATGCTGTGCGAACTGCTTCGGATCGATACCGATCGGAAATTTTTGACATCGCGTTCGGCCGCGCTCTGAGGTCACAACGCCATCCTTGCTTTCCAGCCCCAGATGGGAACGCAGATACGCAAGGAAATTATCCAAGTCCCAGTTGGTCTGAAACCCGAGTAGATCGTACCCGAGCATCGATTTCACGAGTTCGCGATGATTAGGCACCCGCTCCATAATGTCAGGCGTCGGCCATGGCGTATGTAGGAAGAAGCCGATCGGCCAGTCGATGCCGAGCTTATGCACATCAACGCCGAGCAGGAGGAAATGATAATCATGAACCCAGACCGCGTCCGAATCCCTCAAGTCGAATAGCGCGCGCGCGTCGAATAGCGCGCGCGCCATGAAGGCGTTGATCTCGCGATAGCTTTCAAAATGCTCTTCCGAGCCCTGGATCCGGTCGGGCTGCGAGTGCAACGCCGGCCACAGCGTCGAGTTCGCAAAACCCTGGTAGTAACCAGGATAGTGCGCGGCCGGCAGATCGAGCTTCGCCACATGGCCTTCGCCATGCTGCGCGAGGTCCAAGGAGCGCTCATTATTATCGCCTAAGTTGCCCGAGGACCCCATCCAGACGGCGCCGGAACGTTCCACGAGGGGCTCGAGAGCCGCGGCTAGCCCGCCCGTCTTGGGTTGATCGGGGTCAAAAGTCGAAACGCGGTTCGAAATGACGACAAGCTTTGGTCGCTGGGTTGCCTCACCGATATGGTTCTCTTGCTGGGCAGAGCCAGGGCTATGGAAAGGATCTGCATGGGATTCTCGCGCACAATGCTGTGCTGCCTCGCGCAGATGCTGGTCAAAGGCTGCGTGTTGCGTGGCTGAGGCTGCCGCGTGAACAGTGTTATTTATTCTAAGCATCTTCCATGTCCGTCGTAAGCGCCTTGCCGATCTCTTGTGCGTCTTGGCTCTTGACCCCGCCCGCCCTGCATAGTTCAGCGCAATCCGCGCCGGTCTGGAAGGGCCTCAACAAAAGTACTGCTTGCAAGCGCCAGGCGAGAGAAGTTGGGAAGCGTCAAGATCCTCCGATCTAGCCGGATGTTTAGTTGATTTTCTGGGAAACTCCCTTCAGGGCATCGTAAAGTAATTTGATGATATCCGATTCTAAACTTACACGCAGGTTCCATTGCTGTGCGAGGGATTGAAGTCGAACAAGATCGGCCGGGTTGTCCGCATCCATGGATGCCATGAAACTGTTCAGACTTCGTTCTGCTTCAGCGGTTTCATTACCGAGGGCAAAATTGATGCTTTTAACGGAAAGGTTATTGGCAGAAATAGGCGACATGATTATCTCCAAGATAGTGGTATCTCTTTATCGTGATACATCATCCATATTGCATTGATCACTTCTGTAGCTGCGCCTATCGCATCAGTTATGGCAGCCAAAACTTCGAATTCCTGCCTCGAAACGCCAGCATCCATTTCACGTTTGACCGATTGCCGGCAGGTGTCGAATTCCCTTTCCAGGGCGGATTTCTTCGCACCGTCAAAATCCCTTAGCAGCTGTCTCTGTAACTCAAACATGGCTATGACTTCGCTCACCCTCTTTCCTCCTCCACCATCCAACTCGGCCTGCTCTTATAAGGAACATGCATCTCATCTCCGCCGATGCGCACTGAAATTCCGCCTCGGTCTATAGCAACGATCTGGCCCAAGCTCTCGAGCTTGTCGCCTATCTTCAGGCGCGTTCCATTCTCAACGACGATGAACGGCGTTCGGCCTAGGTGTACACCTCTAAGCGCCGGCAATATGATCGGCGTGAACTGCGTCTCGAGCCGGATGTAGGGTGCGAACTTCTCCCGAAAGCGAGAAGCGACCTTCTGCCACTCTTCAAAAGCAAGCGGAGTCAGAGCCCCCGAAACGAGCACACCGTCTGCCTTCGTCAAGATGTCGATGGAGCGCCGCAGTTGGGCCGTCATCGCGGTCTCTAAAAAAACGCGAGCGCCGTCGAGTGTCACGATCGCGTTTTCAACTTCCGTTAGCCCCGGGATGTCCTGCCGCAGCCGATGAAGCGCTGCTTCGACCTTCGCATCGCTTGGTCCATATCCTGTTATCGCTATCTCCCCGCCGCCGATTAAGCGGACGCTACCCTCGATCCCGAAGCCGCCTATGACTGTCGATACGAGATCGATGAGCTGCGAATCCGATGGAGTGGTCGGTGGTTTGGATATCGCTTCCGCCTCAAGGCCGGCGTTGTTCAGGGCGACGTGTAGTTCAGCATCGTCTCCAGGTCGGAAATTTCCTTCGATGACCAGCTTGTCATCAACCCGGGCAATCTTGACGTTTTGAGCGACATTTAATTCGCGAATGATTTGTCGCACGATCCTCATAGGGTCAATGGCTGGAGACACTTGTGAGGCGGACGGGGAAACTCGCCATATGGCGGCCCAAAACACGGCGACGGGCATGATCAGGAGAGTGCAAGCTAGTGCCCCGAGCCGTAGTCGACGAGGCGTCGAGCCTACTATGACATGTATCAGTCGGCCGATCATGGCCGCCGCCGGTTCGGGAGGGGCTAGCGGCCCGAAAGTGTCCGACTCCCGGTCTATGGAGTCCGCCTCGGGGAAGCTGCTCCCGGCCGGCCCGATCTCGAAGATCGTCCGCCCCACCTTTACCGGTGTTAGCGGATCGAGCACCGTCAAGCTACCTACCGGGAGGTCTTTGGTCCCGATGCGAACCCCCGGTGCGAGGGCAATGATATGGATGTGTCCCGCCTCGACGGTAATGCGAAGATGTGTGGCAGCCAGTTCCGGATCAGCGAAGGTGAGGTCGTCGGTATCGCTAGCACCGATCAGCCACATTCCTTCTTCGAGCGGGGTCTCTGCACCCCGGTTGGGACCGGACAGCACGCGCAGGCTCAGCTTGGCATCATCGCTAGCCAGACCAACATATTCCATGTAGGCACCTCTCACGACAGCGATATCCTTGCCAGTGGCTGTACGGAGATATCCGGGGTAAGTTCCTGATAGGAGAGCACGGGTAGCCCGTAGAAATCGACTTCGATGATCTTGCGCAAGTATCGGCGGACGTCGATAGAGGTGAGTAGCACAGGCTTGTGCGTTTGCTGGCCGACATTGCCGATCGTATCGCGCACCTTATTGATGATTTGCCGCGTGATGCCAGGGTCGAGGGCTAGATAACTGCCGGCGGAAGTCTGCCGAATGGCATTACGCAGCGTGTCTTCCACTTCCGGCGTAAGAATGTAGGCAGGCAACAGGGTCCTGCCGACAGAATGCCGGAAACAGATTTGCCTTTTCAATGCACAGCGCACATGCTCAGTGAGTAGAACTGTGTCTTTCTCCTTGGGTCCCCATTCGACCAGCGCGGTGAGGATAGCGCGCATGTTGCGCAGCGAGACCTCCTCGGAAACCAATCGCTTCAAGATCTCAGAAATCGTCTGCAGAGGAACGGTCCGCAACACCTCTTTTACGAGTTCGGGAAAAGATCCTTCCACTTGATTCAGCAGATTTTTTGTTTCCTGGATTCCAATAAACTCAGCTGCTTGCCGGCGCAGGACATGACCAATGTGGTAGCTGAGGATCTGAACCGGTTCAAAAAATGGGATATTGGCGGCTTGCAACGACTCGCGATAAGTGATGCCCACCCAGGTGGTCTCGATCTGAGGCAGGAATGGCTTGTCGAGAATATACGGAATGCCCACAAGCTCGAGGTTCTCGGGGATATCACGAGCCAGAAGGTGCTGCGCCCGTAATGATCCTTCCCCACATGGAACTTCATTTACCATGATTGTGTACGCGCCATCCGTATTGCTGTCGCTGACACGCAGATTAATGCCTGGAAAGGGAACGCCGAGATCGAGAAGGAGCGCCTGCCGCACAGCGTCCAACTCCTTGTTCAGCCAGTCTGGCCGGACGATGCTCTGAAAGTCTCGACCAATGTCGAGCATCAGAGGAACCGTGAGCGTGAGGGCATGGCCGACTTCGCCGCTCCTTTCAGCCGGCCCGTCCGAAGCCCTCACGGGCGCCATGACGCCCGAGACGGAGTAAGGACTCGACTGGACTGAAAGCGGCCGCCTGCGCTGCAACAACCAGCCACCGCCTCCAGCGAATGCTGCCAAGATCACGAAAATCGCCGAAGGAAAGCCAGGCACCAAAGAGAACAGAATTAGGATGAAGGATCCTGCGATCAGGGCACGTGGCTGGGCTGTGACTTCGTCTCCAATCTCACTGCCGAGATCTGAGCCCTTATCCTTATCGCTTATCCTCGTGACGATGAAGCCTGCCGTGATTGAGGTGAAGAGAGCCGGGATCTGACCGACGAGCCCGTCGCCGATGGTCAGGATGGTGTAAATCTCGAGCGCTTTGTACAAGTCCATGCCCTTTTGGAGGGCACCAATCGCAATGCCGCCTGTGATGTTGACGAAAATGCTGATCAAGCCTGCGATTGCGTCACCTTTGATGAACTTCATTGCGCCGTCCATCGCGGCATACAATTGGCTCTCACGCTCGATGGCCATGCGGCGCCGACGGGCTTCCTGAATATCGATGCCGCCGGCACGCAGGTCGCCGTCAATACTGATTTGCTTGCCCGGCATCGCATCCAGCGAGAAGCGTGCGGCGACTTCAGCCACGCGCTCGGACCCCTTCGTGATGACCACGAACTGCACGATTGTGATAATCAAGAAAGTAACCGCGCCCACAACGAGATTCCCAGCTACCACGAAATCGCCGAAAGTTTTTATGATCTGGCCGGCGTCTGCGTGCAGTAAGATCATGCGTGTCGCGGCGATGCCGAGGGACAACCGAAAGAGCGTCATCAGCAAAAGCACAGACGGAAAGGAGACGAACGCGAGGGGTGACTTAATATAGACTGCCACCATCAGCAGGAGCGCGGAAATCCCAAGATTGATGGCCTGCAGAACATCCATAAGGACCGCCGGCAGCGGAAGGATCATCATAAAGATGATCGCAACCAATAGACCCGCCAAAATAATGTCGTTCCGGCCGGTCGCGATTGCCAGGACCTTGTTGAGAAAATTCACGCTGTACTTCCCCGCGGTGCACCCGGCACGGCCGCCTGTGTCAGAAGTATTGTGACCATTCGCTGACAGGCTCTCGCCTCGGAACTGAGACCGAGTTTCCAATAAGCCTTGACCCGCACCTGCAATATCCGGAATCGCTCCTCATCATTCAGCGCGTGCAGAAGAAGCCGACCAGCCTCGGCAGCGGCCTCTTCGCAGTCGCCCGCTCGCAGCAATGCCAGGCAGCGTGCATGTCGTGCCCAACCCCATGCGGAGTCGAGATGCTCGAGGGCGAGCAGGAGCTTGGCTGCATCGTGAAGAAAGCCAAACTTAAGGTAGAGATAGGCTAGCACCGATAGCGCATCGCGCTTGTCGGGACTGATAAACGGTTTCGTCATCAGGTTTATCCTCGCATCAAAGCACGGCAGGCGTTTTCAAAAAAGAAACGGTCGCATTGCGCCCGATCGAGCACCGAGAGCGCGTCGCACAGCACCGCACGATCTGGGTCTCCCGTTTGGGCAGCCAGATGGGCCAGCGATGTGTGTGCGGCCTTAAGCGTCGCGGCGTACGTCGGAGCCTTGAGGACTGCAGGATTTGCGATCGGAGGCGCGAAGGCGGCCATCATAAGGTCATCGACGGTGGGAGCGTCGTATAGCACATCGAATTGCAAAGCCGACCGAGCATGGGCAACGAGGCGTGTTCGCCGCAGTTCCGTCGATCCAGAGACGGTTGGAGCAGAACAATTCAAGCTGCCGGAATCGATGCGAATCATAGGTCACCGCGCTGCGGCATCAATTTCGCCGATGAGGCGTACGAGAACCTGCGCCGCGGTTTCTAGCGTTGGAAGATCAACGCTGTTTTCGGCTATGCTGATAAGCAGGACCAGCAGCGCCTCGCCGTAAAAGGCGACGTTCACCATGTGCGGCAGCGTACGATCCGGGTGTACCGCTTTGAGAGCTGCCGCGGCGATTCCCTTGCGGTAAAGCGGCATGGCGCGCGTTAAGTACATTGCGACAGAGCCATCGCGGCACTCCATGTGGAGATCACCCGATCGTTCAAAACGCAGCGTCAATGGGGGCGCCTGCGGTGGAAGTCCCATCGCCGAACAAAAAGCCCGAATAGAAGCATGGGCGCTCATGCACTCTCTTCCTGTTCAATGCGGATGTCCATCGCTTCCTCTATCGCCCGCAACGTCGATGCTCTTGCCTCCAAGTCGCGGTAGACTCCGACCGGAATCATCGCGAGAAGATCTCGAGAGTCACGCAGTACGGCAATCTGCATATCAAGGTGAATGAGAGGGATTCCTAGCCGTTCGGGAATGGGAATGATCTTCGACGGACCAGGAACGGTATCCTCCACCAGCGGCAATAATTGCCGCATCACGCCGGTAGCGGTGATGTCGATGATATTTCGCCGCCGTATCCGTTCGACCATTTTTTGGCAGCACTCATGCACGGTGTCCAGCACTCGCAGCGCCGATAATCCGCTGAGGATCTCCCATAGCCGAGCCGGCTCGACCGACGGGCCAGCCGAGGCGATGTCCGCGCCGAGCGCGCGCGTAAGAAACGCGACATGGCGAGCAAAGCCCTCGACTCCAAACTTGCTCAGAATCTCCCTATAAAGCCGGAGCGGTCCTGGATCGCTTGAGACCGTGGCCCGATAGAAATCACGCAGCTCTGCAGCGAGCCTCTGATCACCCCCCGCTACTTCAGACGCTACCACCGAAATATTGAGGCCGGCACGAACAGCCACCCCCTGCCTGGCCATGAGTTGGGCCTTGGCACCATCCGTCCGTACGGCAAGCTGGTCGAGGCCCTCGCGTCGCAACTCTCGCGCCGCCAGATCGAGTGCCGCATAGGCATAAGAGGGGTCAGCGAACCGCCGGCGAACCTTTCGGAGTATGTCCTGCAAGGCAGAATCGTCGCTGCGGATATCGCGCAACAGCCCCGGCAACTCGGTACGGTCGAAATACGGGAGACGTTCGAAATAAGCGTCAATCTCATGGACCGCGCTGAGCGACGGCGCTAAGCTCTCCTCCGAGATTTTGCGCTCAGCTATCGCCTTTGACTCGATCGCCTCGGAAAAACCGAAAGTGCGCTCTTCTCTTGCCTGTTCCAAGAGGGTCGCGTGTGTAGGCCCCGCCAGGCGAACAACTTCGCCGCGCCATGAGCCCACCTCCACCGGGATTGGCTCGATCGCCATCCGATCACAGCAAAGGCGCAAAGGGGCCATTTCGAATACTGTCCCATCAGGCATTGCTTCGGCCCCGTGCGGTCTTACAGCGGTCGCCTGGGGCGTCCCGCCAACGTCTATGGGCAGTGCACTGCAGATTGCGGCGCACCGGCTTCCTTGCGGGCGACTTGTTCCGCGGCTTGGTGGATCCGTATTTTTCCCACCATTTAACGCTTCGTGCTTGCTCCTTTCGAAGCGACTTCTGGGCAGCGCCCATCGAGACGAACTGTGTCATTGGGCTATGCCCTTTCGGGGACCCAAATGGAATATCGGTCCATGTCTATTATAACATCGTGTCATGCCTAACAAATATCAAACCGATATGAGTACCTACAAAAACCAGATGGGTCCCAGCAGACAAATCAGCCCGCAAGAAATCTTGGACCGGAGGCCAGCTGACACATCGAATAGCGCGACCGAAGTCGGTGATCCTTATTGCCCGCCACCACTGGCAGCTCGGATCAAGACGCCGAAAATGAGCCAGAGAACGAGCTTTCCGCCGAAGGGCATTGGAAATGATCTTTAGCCTGCGCCGCTCCTCCATGAACAGACGTTCCAGAAGCTTCGTGGTCCTGATGGCGCGGCGGTGAATGATCGGCAGTCTCAGATCCAAGATGCTTCGAGGTCGTCCGTGAAGCATGGCGACCGCGCTCAGACCGGCGGCGAGTATCGCGGGCGATGGCGCGCTAAGTGTGAGCTTTCGGGAGGTTGTCCATTCGGACCGGACCGAGGAGACTGGAGTTACCAGGCTTCAGCATCCAAGTCCGAATGAACATCCACAAGAATGCCCGTCTCACGCCGCTGCGTCGAGAGGAGATGGCGCTGTCGGTGATAGAAGGCACCTTTTCCAAAGCCCATGCGGCGCGCGTCTATCGCGTGTCGGCGAAGATCGTGGCGCGCTGGGTCGAGCGCTATAAGGCCGAAGGGCGGGCCGGCATGGTCGACCGCTCGTCTCGGCCCATCGTCATGCCGAGCCTGACCGAACAGGCCGTGGCCGAGCGCATCGTCGCCTTGCGCCGCCAGCGGCTGACCGGCAAGCATATCGCCATGGAGGTCGGCGTCTCGCCCGCCACCGTCAGCCGGGTCCTCAATCGTGCCGGGCTGTCGCGGCTCAGGGATATTGAGCCGGCCGAACCGGTCCGGCGCTACGAACGAGAGCATCCCGGCGAAATGATCCATATCGACATCAAGAAGCTCGGACGCTTCAGCCAAGTCGGCCATCGCATCACCGGCGATCCGCAAAAGGGCAAGTCGCGCGGCGCTGGCTGGGAGTTCGTCCATGTCTGCATCGACGATGCTTCCCGCATCGCCTTCTCGCAAATCCTGCCCGTCGAGAAAAAGGAGAGCGCCATCGCCTTCCTCAAGGCGGCGGTGGCCTACTATGCCAGCCTCGGCGTCGCGATAGCGCGCGTCATGAGCGACAACGGTTCCTGTTACAGATCGAAGGCTTTCGCCAAGGCCTGCCGCGATCTCGGCCTCAAGCACGTCACGACAAGGCCCTATACGCCCAAGACCAACGGCAAGGCTGAGCGCTTCATCCAGACGGCGCTGCGCGAATGGGCCTACGCCATTGCCTATCCGACATCCGATCATCGTGCCGCAGAACTGCCGGTCTGGCTGCACCGATACAATTGGCATCGCCCACACGGCAGCCTAAAGTCAAAACCACCTATCAGCCGCCTCGCCCTGATCGAGGACAACCTATTGAGGCTCCACAGCTGGGGCGCTGATAGGCGGCGCTGGCGCGGGCCTTGAACTCGCGCCAGCGGTCTTCCAGCACCTTGCCGGCGAAATTGCGCATCACGCACCATGGGCGGGCTCGGCGCGCCCGACCGCATTCCGGCTTTCCTCTCCAGTGCTTCCTCCACGATTAAGCGGGCCGCAAGCTTCATCAGATCCGAGCGACCCGCCGGTGTGGAAGGGCGCCCTTCAATGACGTCGGAAAGGGATTGGCGCATGCGCATCGATGCCGGTGTTCTCGTCCTTAGCGCGTGCGGAGCGGATTCTTTCGCCTCAATGGCATAGTGTAGCCAACACCGCCGATCATGCTGCGCCGGATCGGTACCGATGGTACGATCGCGGGGGAAGGGCGTCCGCTTCCGATCGTAATAGTCGCCACGCAACATACATCGGGTTGGTGATCACGACGGCCCCCTATGCGACCGATTGGTCATGCCTTTGGCGAGCAACTCCATATGTAGTTCTTTGCGTTTTGCCTTGACTAGGGGGGCACCATAGCTCTCCTTGTATTCTCGCATTGCCTCATCCTTCGACGTCATGTTCTTCTTCATGAATTGCCGACGCTGCAACGCAAAGTCCGCAATCGCCACCGTGAGAAAACTCAATCCGGCACAGATGGCGATACCGAGCAGCAGGTTACCTGTCACGCCCCTTAGGCAGGTCATCCCGCAACTCGGCATCCAGACGAGCGCATACATCCCTTGGCGCAGCACGAGCAGCAGAACCGAGACGAGCACCAAAATCTTACCGATCGATTTGCCCCATTCAATGAAATTCGTCAGCGAAACGATTATCTTGGCGTTCTCACTGGGACTGAGGTTTCTCAGCGCTGGCGAGACCGCCTCGGGCGTGAACATCGGGCCATTCTGTAAAATGTTGGCGCCGACGCCGATTACCAGAACGATTCCGATGAAAGGCGCTAGCATGCGTTGCAGTTCGGCAACATAGGACTGCAGGAGCTTTTGAGCGACGCACAGGAGATCACCTTGGAGAAGAGGTACAGGTAGCAGGATCATCGCCTCGAGCCGCTCTATCATGCCGGATAAGGAGACGTAGAACAGAGAGAAGAATGCGATGGTCAATGCCGCGGAAACGACTTCACTGCTATGCGCCACCTGCCCCTTCCTGCGCAGATCGCGCAGCCTTTTGGGTGTGGGCTTTTCAGTCTTTGCGGCGCTCATGACAACCATGTGGCGATGAGGTTGAATATCGCGACCGGTGATGGCACGCGTTTATCGGCCTCGGCCAGAATGATCGCGAGCGAGAGGACTAAAACCAGGAGGGCCACCGCGCTCTTGACAGGCATGGCTATAAAAAAGACCTGCAGTTGCGGTGCAATGCGGGCGATCAGCGCCAGACCGATTTCGCTAAGGAACATAACAACGATAGCTGGACCGGCGAGGAGCAAAGTCATTAGCATGACGACATCTGCGAGATGCAGAACCCCCGTGGCGAATGCCGGGCCGAATGCAGGATGCAAGCTCCACAAAGGCCAGACCTCATGCGAGCGATAGAGCGCTTCGAGCAGTGCGGAAAAGCCCCCGGTGGCAAATAGCCATGTGACGAAGAGTTGGGCGAACAGCGTTCCAAGCGGCGAGACCTGATTGCCGCTCGCCGGATTCAAGAGGCTCGCCATCGCGGCGCCCCTCTGGTTGTCAATGAAGGTGCCCGCCGCCTCAACACCCCAGATGGTCGCGGCAATTGGCATGCCGAGTACGAGGCCGAGTAAGAGTTCCTTCAGCCCCAGGCCTAAGATCAGCTTCAGATCCCAAGCATCGAGGTTCGCAGGCCTGGTTGCCCAAGCGTGCGCCATCACCGGGAAGCTCAATGCCGTGATTGCACCGTTCCGCGCCAGTCCGGTCACAATGCCGCGCCCCAGAATGGGTATGATCAGCATCATGCCCGTCGTACGCGTCGTCGCGAGCGCAAAGACGACAAGGGCAGTATGCAAAAGAGACAAATCAAGTAGCGGCATGAGGCGGATGTTACATTACTCCGATATTGTTGAAGACGTTCAGCGTATACTGGTACAGCTCCCGACCAATCCAGCTCCCAGTTGTCATCAAAGCCAGGCTCACGCATATCAGTTTCACCGCGAATGGAAGTGTCTGCTCTTGAATATGGGTCAGAGCTTGCACCAAGCTAACAACCAGCCCGACCCCCGTCGCGATGACGACCGTGGGCATCGACAGAACCAGAGTTAGTTTCAGGGCTTCGATGGCGATGTTGGCCAGAGTGGCGGTGCTCATCATGATGTTCCCGCATAGGACAAGACCAGACCGTGGATCAGGCGCTGCCATCCGTTCACTGCGACGAACAAGAACAGCTTGAAGGGCAGGGAGATCGTCACCGGCGAAACCATCATCATACCCATCGCCAGAAGGATGTTCGAAATGACGAGGTCGATAACGAGGAAAGGCAGGAACAGCAGAAAGCCTATCTTGAACGCGTCCGCCAACTCGGATGTTATGAATGCCGGGACCAAGATCATAAAATCGCTGTCGGTTACCGCATCGGCGTCCCGTTCGTTCCATAGTTCACGGGTCGCATTGGCGAAGAATTGTCGTTCCTGTTGCGACGTGTTCTTTAGGAGAAAATCGCGAAAGGGCTCTATAACTACCGGCATCGTTTCAACGAGCCCACGGAGAGCTTCGAACGAGATCTCCTTGTGGCGCACGGCTTCATATGCCTTGTTGGTCGCTGGCTGCATGATGTACACGGAGAGCAGGATGGCGATCGCATTTATTGCCATGTTTGGCGGAATGTTCTGAACGCCGAGGGCATTTCGGACAAGCCCGAACACGACCACGAGCTTGACGTACGACGTGGCTGTGATCGCAAGGAAAGGGATAACCGCGATCGCGCCGATCAAGGCGATCATCGTAGCGGGATCGGGGAACCCGGTGTTCATGACTCGGCGCGTGGTAGGCGCATATTTAGGACACGCACACCTGTCCGATCGGCGATACGCACCAACTCGCCCGCAGCGACCACTTGGCCATTGACTCGCAAGGTGATATTGGTCGTTGCGTCGAAACCAAGATCCAATACCTGGCCCACAGCGAGTTCACGAAGCTGCTTGAGCGACATGGTCAGGTGTCCGACCTCCACATCGACCGGTAGGTCGATGCTGTCGAAGGTTTCCGGGGGGGGAGAGTCTGATTTATCCATAAGGTAGTCCACTGCTGAAAGAACTGCAAGGCGGGCATCCATTATCGAGGCGCGGAATCGTGTATTGCCACAGAGGCACATCAGAACGGTCATCGCTCCGTCACGAGCGACCGGTGAGGCGTCGAGCAAAATGACGTCGCCCGGTGCGATTGACCGTAGTTCCGCCCAGGTAAGGTTCAAACGAGCGACTCTCAGATCGAGAGAGAGGGCCAGATCGTCGAGAATTGTGGACACGACCGGCAGCGCATCGCAGCAGCACCGCGTGATCCATTCGAGTCCGCCGGCATCGAATTCTACTAGGCCAAGGAATTTTTCTGGACCGTCCAAGCGAACAAGCCCAATGGCGTAGGGCGGCGGCACTTCGGTGATCTCGGAAGAAGACCAGATGGGCCGCTGACCGCACCATCGTTCCACCTGAATCGCTACATCGCGAAGCACCATGTCGAACAGAATTTCCCGCAAACCGTGGTCCAATGGCAGCGCCGTGATGTCCGGCCAGTGTGTCACCGCCATGGACGGCAGGAGAATCGGGTCGATCGCGATGCGTAGATCGTCGCCGTGTAGGCGTACCATCAACCGGCGCCAATTCGCCGGCACACGCGATGGTGTCGAATCGGGAATGACGGCTGCGACGTCGATGCCAGCGAGGCTGAATGGAGCCGGCAAGCGGGCGGCAAGACGCGACATGATGGCGGCCTCTCGTGAACTATAGCAAGGCAGATCGATCACGTGCCTCTCCATAGGGAAGAACTCGCTCGAGCCCGCGAGACGGTCAGTTGTGCCGCCCAGGAAATGGAGCTTTGTTGACGGGTTTGACGCCTGGCTGCTGCGTCCGTGCGATTCAAGCTCGTGACTGCCGAGACCCTCGCGGGGTGCGCCGTCGAGTGACTCACACTCTTTGAAATTCCGATGGTTGAACGCTTGCGAGAACCGCTCATCGTCCCCAAGGTGAGGACCCGCGGCGCGGTAGCGCGCCCCCCGGGTGGGGTGGAACAGACACTGTTTGTGACGGCCGCCAACGCAGAATTCCTACTGGCGAGTACCCGCGCATCGGATCGGCGAACAGCGATGCGGACGATAGTCGCAATGGAACAGCTCAGCCCAAAGGACATGCGTCAAATATCTCTGAAATCGGCAAGCTGCCTCGTGACTCGAGCTTTTCGGACAAGCTGTTGATGCAAGCCTTTCGGGTTCCCCATGAAATTGATCCTGTCATGGCGACGGATATCCCGAAATCACTCCACTCGCCGGGAAGGGCTCCGCTCAATGGTCGAATTGTCTGTTACATCCAATCTACTCAACGTGGGTCAGTAGCAAATATTATGTCGATATTGGATCATCTCCAATTCTTATGAATGAGGTCTGACTTACATCCACCCTAAATGGCCTTTGATAGGCAGTAGCGCCCCAGGAGTCGTGCTGAGGTGTTCAAGGCGACGCCAGAAGCGTTGGCCAGCATGGACCGGCGCCGTGTCTTCGCGACCGCGTCGCCCAGGAGACCTCCAGATGCGCGCCTATTAGCTTCATTTGGTCGGACCTCTGGGGCGTGGTGAACCAGACCGATTCCGCCTTGCGTTTCTTGAGGTGACCGCTGGGCGATCTGATCTGCCTGAGCGGATCGATACGCCCGGCGCCAGTGCAAGTTGCTGGTCGCCCCGAGCAGCTAATCTAAGAGGTGGTCGGCTTTTTCAAGGCAGTGAACGCGACGAGGAACCGGGTCGCTCTGATGCCACTTACGCGGTGGGCATACGTGTCGCGGGGGCCGAGAGAAATCGATAGCAGCCAGATATTGATCTGCATTGAGCCGCGCAAGGTGGCAAGGACCGCCATGAGTGGCGTCGCCGCAGTTGCTGGGCCGCCTCTCTTGGCGCTTGACCGAGGCGGGGCAATGGCTCTTTGCCCGGCGCAACGCGCCCGACATGAAGACGCATACGTCGACAAAGGGCAGAAGCTTGCATGACGGGCGGTGACCTTGCCCCTCTGACCTAATCCGGTTTGAAGTTCGTTCTGGCCCATCGAGAGGACCAGGACATGAAACGTAGCCGCTTCTCTGAAGAGCAGATTATCGGAATTTTCAAGGAACACGAGGCCGGGGTATCGGTTGCCGATCTGTGCCGCAAGCACGGGGTCAGCGACGCCTCGATCTACAACTGGAAGGCCCGCTTCGGCGGGATGGATGTCTCCGAGGCTCGGCGACTGAAGGCGCTGGAGGACGAGAACACGCGGCTGAAGCGGCTTCTGGCCGACGCCATGCTCGACAATGCCGCGTTGAAGGATCTTGTGGGAAAGAAATGGTGACGCCCGCGGCCAAGCGGAAAGCTGTCGCTCGCCTGAAGGAAGGCTTCGGGATGAGCGAACGGCGGGCGTGTAAAGCCATCGGCTGTTGCCGCATGACGGTTCGCTACGAGACCAGCAGGTCGGACGACCGCGAGGTTCGCGAGCGGATGAAGGCGATCGCGCAGGAGCGTCGCCGGTTCGGCTACCGGCGTCTTCTCGTGATGCTGAGGCGGGAGGGCCTGGTCGTGAACCACAAGAAGCTGTTCCGGCTCTATCGGGAGGAGAAGCTCGCCGTTCGCCGCCGTGGCGGCCGCAAGCGGGCGATCGGGACCAGGGCGCCGATGCTGGTGCCGCTGAGGCCCGACGAGCGCTGGTCGCTCGACTTCGTATCGGACCAGCTCACCGACGGGCACCGCTTCCGCATCCTGGCCGTCGTCGACGACTGCGCGAGAGAGTGCCTGGCACTCATCGTTGATACGTCTCTCTCGGGAATGCGGGTTGCCCGCGAATTGGACCGGCTCATCACCGAGCGGGGCCGGCCCAGGATGATCGTCAGCGACAACGTCCTAAGAGCGGAAGAAAATGGAGGAGACAGTCAAAGTCTCTCTGTTCGTCAGCATGCTCTCGCCGCATGACGCTCGTCAAGTTGGGTGGTCGAACCAGGCGACTTCCACCGGCAAGGGAAAAGGTCTCGTCCATAGCAAACACAGGGTACGCTGATAGCGGCCCTCACCGTCCTCAACACGAGCTTCTGATCCAGGTGGAAGACCCAAACATTATCTACAGGGTCATCGCAACGATGCCCTCACGGCCCTAGCTGACAGAGGTTCTTCCTCCTGGCACCCGCCCCTCAACGAAGGGCCGGTAATCGGAACCGCCTTTGACGACGGCGTGTACGACGCGCGCCATCTTGGCGGTAATAGCGGTCATCGCCTTGCGGCGCAGATCTGGATTGTCGCGATCTCTTGCGATGTAGCGTTCGAACTTGTGTCGAAAGCCGTTCTCACGCTGACGGATGGCGACTTGCCCGGCGATCCACAGAGTGCGGCGCAGCCGCGCATTGCCGAACTTGGAAAGGCGGGTCTGGCCGCGATATTGACCGGACTGCTGTGTCGAGAGATCCAGTCCGCAGAACTTGAGAAACTGGCGATGAAGTGGAAGCGGCGAAGATCTCCGGCTTCAGCGATGATCGTCAGTGCATTGATCGGTCCGATGCCTGGGATTTGTCGCAAGAGCTGATAATCCTGGCTGTGCCGCAGCAGTTCGTCGGCCTGTGCTTCGATCTCGCTGCGTTGACGGATCAGGCTGCGTGCTTCGGCAATGACCATACGAAACATGCGAATGGCAGGAGCATCAAGCGGCAGCGGCAGTCCGATCGACGTGCGCGCCGTCTCGTAAATATCGATGAGAATCTGTGTCTTGCTGACCTTGCGGCCGACGATATCCCAGGCTGCTGCCACAAACTCCTCCTTCGTCAGCGCCGTGATGCTTGCCGGCGTCGGAAAAGCATCGAGGAAGGCGAAGAACCAATCACTGCGGCTGTTTCCCCGGAAGCGATCAATCTCGGGGAAATACAGCGGCAGGTAATGCGTCAGGATGCGGTGCTGGATCTCGGTCTTGGCTCTGGCGATCGCCTCATGCGTCTTCGACAGTTCCTGTACGTCGTTTATTCCGGCGCGCAGCGGATCGTGATAGCGCTGCGTCGCCTGGATCCTGAGCATGTGCAGGATCACCTGCGCATCCTTGGGATCGTTCTTGTCCCAACTGTTGTGCAAGGCCTCCCGGGTTCGGGCGAGCGCCAGTGACGACACCAGCCGCACCTCGAAGCCTGCCTCAGCCAAACGCCATGCGATAGGGCGATGATAATTGCCCGTCGCTTCGAAGCCGCAGACCACCGGTTGGCCATACGCCTGCAGAATCTCGATCAGCCGGTCATGCTCTGCGCGGGTGTTGAGAACCGGCAGCCGGCGGCGGCGCTTGTGGCCGGAGGCTTCAATCAAGACTTCATTGCGGACCTTGGCGATATCGATCGCTACCAACACCGCATCGGCGGGTATAACATTTGGGCTGGTCATGGTCAGTCTCTCCGGAATGGGTTGTGAACATTCACATTCTAGAGATCCTTCGACTGGCCATGGCCACCTCGATCGGTGCGCGCCTGCAGCGAAAAAGCTGCGCGCACCGATGTCTCGGTTGCCTCTCATCATTCCTTCCGTAGGTGCTATGGCAGCGAGTTCACCTCGAACGCCATCCTCTCGTGGGCGGATCAGAGCCGCGTCGAATGGCATTACATTGCGCCCGGCAAGCCGATGCAGAATGGCTTGATCGAGAGCTTCAACGGCCGACTGCGCGATGAACTGCTCAACGAGACGTTGTTTACCTCGCTGGCTCAGGCGCGCGTAGCCATCGCCCTGTGGCGCGTCGACTACAACACCGCGCGGCCGCACTCCCAAATCGCCTGGCAGACACCGGCCGAGTTCGGCAGCACCTTCAATCCGCGACGGTCGCTCGCGCTGCGCTATGCCAAAGGCTCCGCGCCAGCGCCCGTCGCTTCACCCGCCCAGCAGGGCACAACCCACGCCGGAAACGAACTCAAAACTGGATAGAAACTGGGGGCGACGTCAGCGGCAACCACGTAAGGCTCCACAATAGAACAACGCTCGCGGCCATAGCTGTAACCAGCTCCGTGGGGTGTGCGAAATCGCTCGGTCGCTTTAAAAACGTCGCCCAAAGACATACCGCTTGGATTACTCGCCTCTCGACAACTTCTAAATCGGGACGCGCTCCCATTCGGTGGGCAGCGCTTCACTAAAGCGCTTTTCTATCTGCGCGGTGAGCAGGGCACTTGCCGCCTCAGCGGCGGAGGTGAGCGGCACGTGGGCGGATGACGTGAGGCATGCCGTCAGATAAATTGGCGGATCGATGACGACAGGCCGCAGACCTTCGTAGCCTGGAATGTCCGAGAAATCCCTCTTGGGAACGATCCCGCTTGCTACGCCGGCTTTGACCAAGGAGAGCACGCTGCAGAACGTGTCGACCTCTGCCACGCAGTTCGGTATCACTCCGGCCGCTCTAAATGCCCGGTCCAGTGCGTCGCGCATCGTATGCGGCTGCCCTGGCAGCACAAGGGGAATTGCCGCTAGCGTCTTGAGGGACACGGATGTTGCGGCATTTTCTGCCTTGGCAGGCCGGATCAGATAGAGGCGCTGGCGGAACAGCGGTTTGCGCGAAACACCAAGGGTGGGTGTGTCCTCGAAGACCATGCAAACATCAAGCGCGTGAGATTCCATGAGCGGCCTGATGCGGAGAAAATCACCAGTAACCAAGCTCAGGATTACTTTGGGGAGTGCCGTCCTGCAGGCGGCCATCAAGGGGGCGGCGAGGGAGACGGCGAGCGTCGAAGACATGCCGAGCCCGACTGGACCTTCTGGCTCTCCCTCCGTGGAGCGAACGATGCCGGGCAGTCGCTCTAGCCGCTGCAAGATGAAGACAGCCTCCCGATAGAAGGCCTTTCCCACTTGAGTGGGACAAACACCGCGTGCGCTGCGGTGCAACAGGGTGGCGCCAAGCCTGGCTTCGAGGCCAGCGATCTGTTGGCTGAGGGCTGGCTGGGCCACATGGATGGTGGCCGCTGCCCGGCAGAAGCTCCCAGCATCGACGATGCTCACGAAATAGCGGAGGTGGCGTAGTTGCATGGACAGCCTTGACAAATTTGAAGAGACGTAGTTTGCGCCTGATGGCGCTTGTGGCAGCGGGGGGCATCATCTGTGTTTTGAAAGAGGCCGAAAGTGACGCCATTTTGCCTCGGCTAATCCCCGTCGGGCTTCTTTGCGATCCGCGGCAACGTACTTCGCGACAAGATTTTATAGGCGCGCTCCAGGCGCGCGAAAAATAAGTGACATTCAATGCACTTGGACATCATGTTGCCAGATTGTGTACTGGGACACTAAAACCACTCGTTTCGTGCAAAGCACGCCGCAAGATCCGGGCCAAGTTGCGCAGCCGAAAATAGGTGCTCGTTTTGGGCGAGCGTTGGTTGCCTTCCCAACAGATTGGCGGACTATTGACATTCGGCATGTCTGCTTTGGAGCAAACGAATAGACCAGCAGTCGCCTAGACTAGCGCCCGCCACTTACAGTGAGCACGCCACGATGCCGGCCTTGACTTTGCGCCGTACACGTCGAGAAGGCAAAATGGCCAAGATCGCGGTGGGTCCAGGATCGGAAATTTTCCATTCACGCAAGAGGCTTTGACGCCTGTTCGTCGCGACGTTCCGCGGATCGATCACCGCTGCGATCTGGAGCGGCCTAGCGGCGATAGAAAGTTTTGCCGCAGGCTTGCCGCGCATACCGGATCGAGCGGGCATGGAGCGATAGGACAGGTCTTCCCCGGGGAAATCGTAAGCCAGAGCCGACATCACGCACCGCGGACGAGCAGGCAAATTCCATCTCCCTCGGCACGGAAGGACTTAGATCAATATCGGTCGTTCAGACGGCACGTCGTTTGCTGGGAATCATCTTGATGACGAAGGAGCCGACAAATCAGGCTGATGCAAAATGCAGGTTGTTTCCAGCGGTCTGAATTTCGCCACAATATTGCACAGCCAACAGATCGCCGCTGCGCGACAATTACGGATGGCTTGTCGCCAAGGGAGCTGAATTGAGGAGCATTGACGAACTTGGCAAGGCGCCCATCTCGATGGTTAGGCCCATCGAACGTAATATCACGGACGATTCTACTGACGGACCGGCTGTTGGGGTCGAAGGATCCGGACAATCGTCCTGTTCTATGGTGAAGCAGGCGCGCTCTGATCCTCAAGCGTCAAGCGTTTCCTCCTCTCTCAGCATGCAGCACACCAGTATCCTTCATCTGCAGCCGGAGCTGCTCGGTGATATTGCTGAGCGGCTGAGCCCGATCGATCTGCTAAGTATGTCGCAGACAAATCACCAACTGCGTAACGCCGCCCACCTATTGCCCGCGTCTCGAGAAAGGCGTCAGAGGGCTATCCGGGTTCAGGCCATCTGGGCGAGGTTAACCCGTCACGAGCCCGGCGCGGATCGCTTCGCCGCGCTCATGCAGCCCAGCGTGATCCAATCACTCGCGCCCCACTTTAATTGTCTCACCAAGGCGCAGCAGGAGGGCCTCGTCGTGCTGGTCCAGAGGCTTGATGACCCCGATGAGCGCAACTCGGTCCTGATGGATATCGGACCGGGCTTGGCAGGACTCGAGCCCGATCTCCAGGAGGCTCTCGTCCACCTCGCCGAGAGACTTGACCCGCCTTGGGAGCGCACTTCCGCCGTGCGAGCCCTCGGAAAAGGCGTAGGAGGGCTTGCGCTCCCCCTGCAGCGGCGTCTCGTCGACCTCGCCGACCTGCTCGACCAGTCCGCACATCGCGCCTCGGCCCTGGAGGGCCTCGGAGCGGGTGTGGCAGGGCTTGACCGCGTTCTCCAAGCGCGTCTCGTCACCCTTGCCGAGGAGCTCGACGAGCCCGCAGATTGCGCCTTGGCACTATGGGGCTTCGGAGAGGGCCTGGCTGGGCTTGATGGCGTTCTCCAGGAGCGTCTCGTCGACCTCGCCGCAGGGCTTGGGGACCAAGAGCATTGCGCCGCGGCCGTGCAGGGTTTGGCAACAGGCGTGGCGGGGCTTGATCGCTATCTCCAGGAGCGTCTTGTCAAGCTTGCCGCAGGGCTTGGGGACCACGAGCATCGCGCCGCGGCCGTGCAGGGTCTAGCAGCAGGCGTGGCGGGGCTTGATGGCGATCTCCACGAGCGTCTCGTCGACCTCGCCGCAGGGCTCGGGGACCAAGAGAATTGCGCCGCGGCCGTGCAGGGGCTGGCAAAAGGCGTGGCGTGGCTTGATCGCTATCTCCAGGAGCGCCTTGTCAAGCTTGCCGAAGGGCTTGACCAAGTGCATGGCGCATTCGCCCTCCAAGGCTTCGGCACAGGACTGGGAGGGCTAGATCGCGGTCTCCAGGTGCGTCTTGTCAAGCTCGCCGTGGGGCTTGACCAAGTGCATGGCGCCTTCGCCCTCCGAGGCCTCGGCACAGGCGTGGGAGGGCTTGATCGCGGTCTCCAGGAGCGTCTTGTCGAGCTCGCCGTGGGGCTTGAGGACCAAGAGAATCGCGCCGCGGCTTTAGTTGGCCTTGGAGCCGGCGTGGCGGGGCTTGCCTGGGATCTCCAGCGCCGTCTCGTCCGCCTCGCGGGGGAACTCGACCAGCCCGCAGATCGCGTTGCGGCGCTACAGGGCTTCGGAGAGGGGCTGGCAGGGCTTTATAGCGATCTCCAGGCACTTCTCGTCGACCTCGCCGCGGGGCTTGGGGACCAAGAGCATCGCGCCGCGGCCGTGGAAGGCCTGGGAGCAGGCGTGGCAGAGCTTACGCGCGAGCAACAAGGGCGCATCGCTGCCCTTGCCGACGGCCTCGCCCACCCGGACCATCGGGCTCGCGCCTTGGCAGCATTGTTGCCTAGGCGATAAGCAAGATTACGGCTTACTGACCGCTTTCAACGGTGTTGGAATGAGTTGGAGCCGATCTACGCAGCTGGATCAGACCTACGGGCGAGCTTTGCGAGCGATGCCGACGCCAGGACAGCGCAACCGAGACCGACCACAGAATCGCTGTCCGGGATTTCGCGGAATCGCGATCCGCCAGTTCCTGATAACGAATGGCCGCTGCACATACGAAGCAGGTTCACCCAGAGATTATCGTTTTGCTTCCCACCCAAACTGTTCCGTCTCTGGGTGAAATCATCCAATTCCAAATCCGCTGCGTGATTCTCCTCCAGTGTGGCGTTGGTACGCAGAGCCCGAAGGAGATCCTCGATTTTGCTGACCTCGCGCCAGGCCTTATGGCCCGCGCTGTATGTCTCCTCAAGTGCCTGCCGGGCCAGGCCGGCTTTTGCGCTAGCCTCTTCTAGCACCTTTTGAAGCAGCTGCTCGTGTTCGCGCAGCGAGATCATCTTGGCCTTCACTTCTTCGAGATCGATCAAAGCGGCGGCTTCCCCGATTAACGGATCGTATAGCGCGGCTTCGCGACGGGTGAGGTCTTCGCGCCATCCGTGAAGATCGGTCAAGGCGGTTCCGACGGCCGCGACAGCACTGTCGAGAGCCGCGTGGCGCAGGCGCAGCGCATCCTCAGCGTTGCGGCGCCGCATTTCTTTCAATGCGAAAAGGCGATCTACAGCTTTGGGTATCATGCCAGACACGCGGCAAGCCCATCGAGCATTGCGTCGAAGCCGATCTGCTCCTTTGTCGACTGCCGCAAGAAGGTTCGTATGCGGTCTATCCTTGCAATCGCTTCATCGGTGAGCGGATCGGCTCCTGCCCGGTACTCGCCGACGCGTACCAACAGTTCCACCTCCTGATATTCAGCCATCAGCTGCCGCAGCTTGCCGGCCAACCGCGCATGGTCCGAGGACACGATAGCGCTCATGACGCGGCTGATACTAGCCAGAATGTCGATGGCGGGATAGTGGTTCGACATCGCCAGGGCGCGTGAGAGCACGATATGACCATCAAGGATGGACCGGGTTTCATCGGCCACCGGTTCGGCCATATCATCGCCCTCCACGAGCACGGTGTAGAAGGCCGTTATGGATCCCCGATCGTTGTTCCCGGCGCGTTCCATAAGCCGCGGCAGTGAAGCGAAAACCGATGGCGGGAAACCACGCCGCGTCGGCGGCTCGCCGGCCGCGAGACCAATCTCCCTCAGCGCACGCGCGAAACGGGTCACTGAATCCATGAGCAGCAGCACACGCTGTCCTTGGTCGCGGTACCATTCGGCGATCGCCGTGGCGACATAGGCCGCCTTGGCCCGCTCCGTTGCGGAGCGGTCGGAACTGGCAACGACCAAAACCACTCGCGATCGCGCCTTTGCACTGACACCGTGTTGGATCAATTCTTGCACCTCCCGGCCACGCTCGCCGATCAAAGCTATCACGATCACGTCGACCGCCGCGCCTCGCAACAGCATCGAGATCAGGGTACTCTTGCCCCCGCCTGCTGCGGCAAAAATGCCGATGCGCTGTCCCTCGCCGCACGTGAGAAGACCATCGATCGCCCGTATGCCGACAGCAAGAACCTTGTCGATGATCGGACGGGTCAAGGGATCCGGTGCGTCCCTATAGACAGGCACGCGGACTTCCGGAAGCAAGGGTCCCTTGGTGGATGCGTCCAAAGGTCGGCCGAAACCGTCGAGTACGCGCCCGAGCAGGTTCCAGCCGGACGGTACCATGAGGGGCTTTCCCGTTGGGATCACTTCCGTCAGCGTGGAGAGGCCCTGCATTTCGCCGAGCGGTGTCAGAATGGCGACATCGCACTTCACGCCGACGACTTCAGCCGACAATTCGAAGTCGCTCTCCGGACTGCGGAGAGTGCAAAGGTCGCCAATGCGGGCACCCGGCGCCATGGCATGGATTACAGTTCCAACGATGTAGAGCACACGGCCGCGGACGCGCATCGTCGACGCCTGTGCAACGGTCCTTTTTGCGCGCTGGAAGAAACGATCGATGTTTTCCTGCTCGGGGGGAAAACCACGTTCGTTGGCTCGGCCGGCTCGGACATCACTCATGCTTTTGGAACTTGACAATTGTTTGGCTTTGCAGCGACTGATAGGCCGTTTCGCAGGCCACTTTCGATCGCGGCAAGCTGGCTCTCGATCGTGGCGTCTACCAGCCCGGCATCGGTCTCAAGAATGCATCCGGCATCAGTGACGCGCGCGTCGCCAATCAGGTCGACGACGGCGCGCGATGTCGCCGTCGGGAGGATATCGTCTAACCGGTTGCGGACTGCTTCGAGCAGCGACGGTGCCACGCGTAGCCGGACGAGCGAGCTGTGGCCCGCGAATTTCATACCGCGCAAAGCGATCTGCACCGCCGCCTCCACCGGCTCGACAGTGTCGATGATCCGGCGCGCGATCTGTAGACCCACATCGATGATCTGCTCCTCATTTTGCGCCATAATCCGTAGAGACTCCGTAGCGATCGCGGTCAAACGGGCTTCGATTGCCGGTTGTGCTGCAGCCAGGCCAGCTTCTTTGGCCCTCACCTCGATCGCTCGGGCGGATGCGCGCGCGGCGTCGATGAGCGCACAGGCTTCGCGCCGTGCCTGAATAAGCACTTGCTCGGCGTCCACCAGTGCCTGTGCGGTCCCAGCCGGCAAGATTCGCCCAGGGCCGAGGATATCGGCCGATGCAGGGGTCAGCTGAACCAGTGCGACCATATCGGCATCCTCTTACGGACCAGGCGCCGCATCGCATGAAATGCGTCCTCGCCAGCATTGTCGTCACGACAGTTCTCAACCGCCGTCGCCCAGATTGGCGCGGGGCGGCGCAAGCCTAGCCGAGTTCGCAGCATTTGCGGAATGCCACCAATTGCCAGACCGAACATCGCTGCGCCGCATTGAAGCAAAGCGCTGGGCGCGGACGGAATGTCGGAAGCACCAAGCGCCGACATCAGTTTGGGAGTCGGTCGCGGTAAAAGTGTGGCTTGCGAAGCGAATGCGACGGCTTCTTCGCCGAGAGCCGCGCGAACCGCTGTGATATCGGTCGTCCGAAGAAGTCCTGTAAGGCCGGGTGCACCCACCCAGGCGCCGGCCAGGCTCATAAGGCGCACGGCGTCCGGGGCGGGGAGGAACGAGAGCCGGTTTCGTGGCACGGCAGCGGCGGAAATGATGGCGGACGGTTCATCAGTTTGGCCACGAAGGAGCCAGCGTCCAAGCTTAAGACGCGTGAACGGGTCTATCAGAACGTTATCCAGCGGCATCCATTCGGGCCAACCATGCGCCATTGTAAAATCGAGATCAGCGGCAGGATCGGCAATGCAGCACATCACGGCTCTCGCCCACGGTGCTTCAAGCCATACATCCGACACTGCTGCTGTCCCGGCGATCACTGCTGATTCGTTCAATTCGGCTAGTCTCATTGAGCCGCTAAGGCGGATATCTGACGGAGGCGACGCCATAGCAGGAACCCGAGGACGCCATTGCCGAACAGCGACACCGCTATTACGCATACAAGCCCGATCACCAGATGGGCTGCGCCACCCTCCGTCGTGACGACGGCTGTTCTATCGACGGAACGCAATAAAGGCTTATCCTGACTTGCTTCTACGAGCACGACGGAGACCCTTTCATAGGATAGGGCTTCCAGGCTGTTTGCGACGAGCTCCTTGATTTTCGGTACCATCTGATTGACGGTAGTGCCGGATGCGTAACGGACAAGCACGGCAGCGCTCGACGGGACGGCGGGGTGTCGATCGTCACTCGTCTCGTCGGGTGACAACACCACATGGACCCGGGCATTGAGCACACCATCGAAGATAGACAGTGTCCGCGACAGCTCCTGTGTGATGCCATAAATGTAGCGCACGCGTTCTTCTGTTGGCGATGAGATCATACCTTCTTTCTTGAAAAGACTGCCCATATCGGCGTAGAGGTCGTGTGGCAGTCCGGCGCCGTTCAACAGTTGCATGGCTGTGGGAACATCCTTAATATCTACTGACAACGTGGCAGTGCCGCTGTTGTCCGTCGTTTTTTCGGCATAGATGCCTTGACTCATGAGCAGTGCGAGCATTTCGTTCGCTTCCTGCGCTGGAAGGTTGCGGTACAGCTCGAGCTTCGATTCGCAGCTCCCCAGCGTCAACAACAAGAGAATTGCCGACAGCCACTTCGATACGAAGGTCACACCCGTCCACCAGCTCAGATCATTCAGTTTTTCAGGAAAGTATCCAGGCTTTGTGTGGCTTTGCCGACCACCTTGGCTGTTAAGTCGCACTGTATGGACAAAACTGAAATCTCAAGCTGTGCGTTCAGCCAATCGCCTGAGTGGATTTCTTCCATACCCGCTGTGCTACGAGTGGCTTCGATGGCGTGGGTAAAGCGGGCGCTTAGCTTCTCCATGCTGCTGAGGATGACGTCTCCCGGCGTGCGGGCGACGCCAGATCCACGCGCCACTTGGGTCGACTGGTCGATCGCAGACCTTTCATGTTTTGGCGGCAATTCGGGCCGATTGAATTCGGCGCGAAATGGGTCCAGGGGTTCAGTCGATATTTCCGATACGAATGCAGTGTCCGTTGGCAAAACGGATGTCAACGCCGCTGGGCTGATGCTGTTCACGGTCACCAGAAGTCCCTCTTCACATGTCCAATCGAATTCTTGCCAATAGCGGCGACGAGTCCATCCACATCGGGTTCTCCACCCGGAACCAGCCTGAGTACGGCATCGCGCTCGCTGAGCCGTCTGGCCAGATGGAGAGCCAGCGCGCTGAACGCCAACCCATATGCGTCGTTGGTTTCCGAAAGCGGACGGAGTTGCTCCAGCGCTGCCTCGATATCTCCTACCGTCAGATCCGCAACGGCGTAAGCGATAACGGACTCCCTGCTGCCCGGCGCAAGAGCGTCAAGTCCTTTCGCAATTCGCCTGGCCCGCACTACGTCGTTCGAAATGCAAGCCAAGAATGCCGCTTCGGCAAGATTGCGCCGTAAGCCGCCCCCCATTTCAGTGCGACTCTCGGAGGGCACAGATGTACACGAACGAGACATCGTATATCGAATTTCCCTTCTCTGGCTGAGACGCGCGTCATCTTCCGATGACCATGCCATCTGCTACGGACCGATTTGAACGCGACCACAGCTTCTTCAAATCGCTCCCGCAATGACCGGCATTCCGCTTTCATCCTCAATTTGCACCCGGGCGCTATCCAGACGCGACAGCCCACGTCAACAAAGGATTTTGCCGACCGACTTGGCACGCTGGAAGACATGGTGTTTCTCATGCCAATGTTGTTCAATAGAGTCTCAAGCGCAAATAGAAAGGCGATATGTGTCCATACCTTTTGGATATACGAGAGCGTGTTCGTCCTATTCATATCAGTTGATGCTCCAATGCCATCATGCCTGCTGATATATACATATCCAAATAATATTGGTCGTTCTATTTTATTTTGGGTATTTGGTCAGAGATACCGGTGGCCTCTGGCGTTTCAAGGGCTTTGGGAACCGGGGACGCAGACGCCATCAAGCCGTATGGGCAAGGCTCCCGGCTTGAGGAAGAAGGGAAAGCGAGGGTGGCACCAGCATTGGCAGACGATGTCCTGGCAGTGGCTTTGGGGTCTCTGTTGATGAATTCAGATCTTCCTTGCGCCTTGTCCGTGGCTGTGAAGCGCATTGAGCTCACGGTCGACGGTGTCGGGATCGTCATGGAGGCGACAGGCGAAAGATCAGTGCGATTAACCAGCAGGATTGCAAAGACAGTGCCGGATAATGAACTGGAGATCCGTGACTTGCTCGGAGAGAACCTGCTCTACTGTGTTTCTGTCCCGGTGGCGCTCTGTGCCGATCGAGGCGGTGCTCTGCTGCTTTGGGCTGACATTGATCACGTCGATTGCGATCGGGCGGTTGTAAGCAAACAAATGGCGTCATTTTGCGACGCAGCGATTTATTGGAATGGAATTTGCCACCGCCATCGCAAAATCAACGAGTCGCTGCTCTCCAAGGATCAAAACTGCGCGCGCGGACCCGATGTCAGTTGCCACAACGCTTGCGAGTCCACGCGTGGACGTATGGATGGCAAAGATCTGGACGGGACGATGATGAGTGCGCGGCAAACGATCGCGCAGGTGGAGAGCTTCTTGAGAAAAGGGCGGGAACAACTCGACCGCCAAGCTGAGCTCTTGGGCGACTATGCCATGACCGGCGATGCCCTTTCCGCATTTGTTAAGGCTCAAGACGAGAGTTTTCAGCAAGCGTACACATGTGAGCGGCAGGCGGTTCTGAGCCATAGCATGACTCTCACGTCCAATCTGCAGCCAGTACGTGCGCCGCGCGTCAAACCAGTACGGCAGTGGGTCTAAGGCGGCGATGCAGAAGGTAGAGAGGCTAGTAAGGGGCAGTGGCGAAGTGGACATTACTGAGGCCGGCCGGCTAGCGCGGCTTACCGAAGAAATCATCGCAGGGCGTACCGATTTGGCCGCTGTCATTGGGATGACGGATGACGAACTCGAGGCAGTCTACGCGCTCGGCCATCGGTTCTATTCCTCTGGTAGATATGGCGATGCCCTGATCTTCTTTCGTTTTCTCTGTATGCACCGGTACATGGACTCGAGATTTTGGTTCGGATTGGGTGCTGCCAGTCAAATGTCCGGCGAAGCGGCAAATGCCGTGCGTGCATATGGGCTGGCTGCGCTGCTGAATGGGGAGGATCCGCAGATTCCGCTTCGCGCTGCGAAATGCCTCATCAAGCTCGGCCAGCGGGCGGCCGCTGTGAGCGCGCTTGAGAGTGTATTGGAGCTTAGCGGTGGAAAGCCGCAGCATAAGGCTTTGGCTCAGCGCGCGTCGCTGATGCTGCGCCAGCTCAGGTCCGAAGCAGCGTGTAAAGGAGCCTGCGATGCATAAGGTGAGCATAACGGAACCGATCGCTGGAATGCGACTTAAACCCACGGTGTCAACTAAGATCGACGCACCCAACCGCAATTTTTCGGTCGGTTCCAGCAAATCGGGCGCAGAACATGCGCTGCCGCCAGTGTATGTCGGTGCTCCGGTGATGGATGCGGCGCCAATGTTGCCCCCACCACGGGCCTTTGACGCGATGGAACTGGCCACGAAGTTTCTAGCCCTCAAGATAAAGATGGCCGACGCCCAGGCTGCCGCGGGTATGGAGGATGTGCGGCTCCGGGGTGAACTGCAGAAGCAGGAGAACGAGAAAATCGCCCGAAAAATTGTCGATGCGGCGGAGAAGTTGAGGGAAGCGAAGAAGAGTTCGGCCGCCATGAGGATATTTGGATGGATTGCGGTCGCGCTGTCGGTGGTAGCGGCAGCGTTCACCGGCGGGGGTTTCGCCTTTGCGGCCGCAGCAGTGGCAGTGACCGTGGGGATCCTGACCGAGACAGGGGTCGTCGAAAAGATGACGCAGGCCATTGCGAAGAGCCTGATCGAAGACCTGGGGATGGCGCAGGGTCAGGCCGAGTCTTGGGCCACTGTCATTACGGCTTTCATCTTCCTTGCTTCTGCGCTGGCAAGCTTGGGTGCCGGTGCCGTGTCTGGTGGGTGGAATGCGGTGACCAGCATTGCCACGAAGATCACAAGCCAGGGCGATAAGGTGGCGAAGATCGCTATGGCAAGTCAGCGCGTTGCGACAGCGGCTTGGGCGGGCGAAGGTACTGCTTCAGTAGCCGAGTTCTTAGCAGGGGCTGCAAGCGGAATAATCAAGAAGCAGGCGACGGACGTCAAGGCGGAGACGCTGGATATGAGGAAATTCCTCGCTAAGCTGGCCCGGCTTCAAGAGGACGAAATGGCCCACATCCAGGAATTGGTCCTCGGCGTCAAGACCATGACGCAAAGAGTTGTCGAAGTCATCGAGGAGCAGAGTCGATCCGCGTCAACCGTCATACGGCACATCGGCTGACGAGCGATAATAGCTGTCCAAATCTACCAAAGCGCTAGGAGAGTATGCATGCTACACACCGCCGTACAAGCAACCGACAGTCGCGGCCCTCGTCTGCCGGACGGCGATTTGGATGAACATCGGCCCATTTTGCCTATGCCCGTGACGTCTAGTGGCATGGGAGTTAGCTACGGCGAACTGACAACAACACCAGCCGATCTTTCCAAGCTGACATTGAGCGGTTCGCCAATGCTGGCAGACAGCGTCGCCCAAAACATTGGTGCCGAAACCGCTCTGGGAGCACGGCTCGCCTCGGTCGATACATATCTAGTTTTTCAGTTGCTGCACAGCCTCAATTTGAAGTTCCGGGAATCTGCAAGACTGGACCGGCAGGCCGCGCGTGACTGCGATATTGCCGCACAGGAAGCTGCTGCCAAGGCGCTCCGCGCTGCTGGAGAATTTGATCTGCTCAGCACGCTCACAATCTCTGCCTTCGGGATAGTCGGTGCGAGCCTGGGTATTATGGGCGCGAGCAAAGCACAGACTCGCTTCGATGAGCTCAGCCACGAAACGGGTTTTCGGGCTGATACTAAGCTGGCCGTAGAACAATCTCCGGAGGTTAGCCAGCCGCCCTCCTTTGACCTGACTGGGATCCACATAGCCCAGCAGGTCGCCCAACAGACCACCATGACCTGGAGCGGCCTCGCCACGGGCATGACCGAGTTCGGTAAGATCCCAGGTGCCATCTTCAAAATGGGGGCAACCAGTGAGCAGGAGAAAAAGGCAAATCTGGAAGCGGAGGGTACCAAGATGCGCTCTCGCGCCGAGGACGAAACTGAATTCAAATTGGTATATGGAAAGATGATCCAGGATATTCAGGAAAAGTTTTCCGACATGAGACGCGCGGACGCTGAAACGAGGAGCAGGATCGCCAATATGGGATGAGAGCAGGACAAGTTAGATCTACAAAGGAAAAGGTCAGTGACAATCTCATACGTGAGCCTCTCAACTCAGCTTTATCGCGACGTGTCCGATAATTTCGGGAGTGGGGGCAGCTTGGACGGGTTGGCACTGCTACTCCAGATCGAGCGATATTATTGTCTCGAGAATCAAGTTAGAGACGAATTCGACGAGATGCGGAAGCGAACCGATTGGCTGACAACTGCTAACTCCGCTCTCGCCGCGCTACGCGCCAACCGGCCGCCTGACGACAAGGCACTCACAAATTATGGCACATTTGTCGACGGGCAGGGCAAGACCCAAGAGGTCCATCAGTGGATGCTCGAAAACGGCATCCCAATCGAGCAGTTCGGAAACGATGCCGCCGGCATTCAGTCGGAGTTCGATGCTGCCGTCTCGAATCTCAAAGCGCGCATCGATTCGGTAAATAGCGAGTCGCAGCTGGATTTGATCCGCCTGCAGTCCTTGATGGACAAGGTAAAGCATTGTCTTGAGTTGGCGACCAATTTGTTGGGCAAGTCTGGCAAAGCCAAAGAGAACATAATCGCCAATATCAGGTAAAGAGCGGATGCAAGGCTGAGGCTCCTGGCCTGGGAATCTAGCGGCATTGTAGTTTGTCACCTAAAAGGATGAGCATCTGGCTATTGCAGGCAGAACTACTGTATTTCTTTGCCTCTTCTGGTTGCTGTCACCTTTAGGGGGGTGCAACGGCAGTGGTGCGACTGCCGAGCGCGGGGTTTTGCTGAATAGGCCGCTTTTCGTCCCGCCTGACTTCGCCTCTTTGCGAAAACGTCGGGAACCGCAGACTAACGGCTTTGAAGTGCTTGGGCAGAGGCAAGCCCAGCCAGTGGCAATCACAGGGGAGCGGAAGCTGCCGGTGGTGTCGGATAGCAGGCGGGTGAGCCTTGACTATGCGAATGCCGACATTCGCCAGGTGGTGCAGGATATCGTAGGTGATATCATGAGCATGGCCGTTGTGATCGATCCTGGCGTTGGAGGGAGAATGACCCTTCATACAGCTCGCCAGGTGCCCGCGAGTGAGGTGCCGCGGCTTCTGGACAAAGCCCTTGCACCGCACGGCTATGGACTGGCTGCGGATGATCAAGGAGTGCGGGTGGGGCGCTTGGCTGACCTCGCGGGCGGCATCCAGAGCAGCGTACAAGTTATTCCGGTGCGGTATGTTGACCCGGCTGAGGTCATCGGGGTAGTCCGACCGAACTTGCAGGAGGGTGTGCGTCTCACGCTAGCGCCCGGAGGGAGAGGCATTGTTGTCAGTGGCCCTCCCGGATCGCTGAGTTCTGTGCGGGAACTGGTCGACCTCTTTGATACCGACGCCATGCTTCACAAGTCATTCGCGCTGTATACGCTGTTTCAAGCGAGCCCGGCCGAAATTGAGCGAGAACTCAGTCTGTTGTTTACGCAAAATGGCCAAGAGAGAGAGCTTATCCAATTTGCGGCGCTAGAGCGACTGAATGGTATCCTCGTTGTGGCAGAAAATCCTGCAGCTCTCAAGCAAGTCCGCCAGGCGATCGCTAAACTGGATAGTGCGTCGGAGGCGACTGCAAACATTCACGTGCGTCCACTGCTCTACCGGCGGGCTACGGAAACGGCGCATGTGCTGGCGCAAACTTTCGTCGCTGAGGCGCCCAGTGCTGTCCCGCCTGCACAGCCCGCGGGAATGTTCGGCAACTTATCGCTGGGAAGTGGCGTATCCAATCAAGCCAGCCTGCCGGTCAATGCGCCAGGTCTGCCGGCCGAAATGCCAGATGCGACCCCCTCGAGAACGCATTCAGTGGAGGAACCGGTGATGTCAGCGAACCGTCTTGGCCTCTCGGCGCCGGTGCAGATCCAGGCGGACCCCGGACGGAACGCACTCGTAGTACTCGCAGCACCGCACGACTACAAGATCGTTGAGGCCGCGATCCGTCAACTCGACGTGAGGCCTCGGCAGGTTCTCATCCAAGCCATCATCGCCGAGGTGCGGCTGAATGACAGTCTGCGCTACGGCGTGGACTATCTTCTCTCCACTAGGGGCCTGGGCGCAGTTCCAAGCGGTCTATCCTATGTGTTTCCCGGGACGGACCTCAACATTGTGTTACATGGGCTAAGCGCGCTTGGAGAGGTCAAGGTTGTCTCCGCGCCGCGCATTCTTGCGGTCGACAATCAAACCGCCACGATCCAGGTGGGCGATCAGGTCCCGATCCTCGTCCGATCATCGCAATCCACCGTAAGCGAGAACTCACCGATCGTGAGCGACGTCGAGATGCGCGACACAGGGGTGATCTTGGCTGTTACGCCCAGAATCGGTGCCGGTGGTAGTATAACACTCGACACGTTTCAGGAGGTCAGCACCGGCAACAGGAACACGCTTACCAATGTTCAATCCCCAGTAATCTCGGTGCGCCGCCTCCAGAGTACCGTATTGACCCGAAACGGCGACACGATCGCAATCGGCGGATTGATGCAAGATAGCACTAACCAAGCCAATTCTGGGGTTCCTGTGCTGAAGGACATTCCGCTTTTGGGCGGACTGTTCGGCAGCACCGAATTCGCCAAGGAACGAACTGAGCTTTTGATATTGCTTAACCCGCGGGTGGTTGACAGTGACGCAGAAGCAAGGGCGCTGACGGAGGAGCTGCGCGAAAAGTTCGAGTCGCTAGCCCCCGATATGGGCCGCCGGCTAACGCCGTCAGCTCAGCCGCAACCGTCGGGCAGACAGCGAAATGGGAGCGGCTGACGTGGGCCGGCGGTGGTTTTTTCATTGGCTCGGGTGCTGGATTGTGGGGCGAAGCCGTGTTGCCGCAGCTGATTTAGAAACTGTGTAGTCGTCCGTGAAGAAAGCCGTTTTCGCGTCAACCGTGAAAGTGATCTGCGTTGAAGCGCTTTGTCCCCACTGAGGGAGGGAATTCAGGCTGATAGCGGCCAGAGTGGTGGCGTTAGGAGGGTTGTGAGCATTCCCAGGAACCAGGCGCACAATAGCCTCAGCCAATTGAGCAGGAGGCTGAAGTTGTAGTCGACGGCGGCAAGCACCGGCGTTGTTGGCATCGCCCTGTGACAAGGCCCAAAAGTTGCGGCCCAAGCAGTGGTCGTTCTTGAGATGACGGGTTCGACGGCGGCCTGGCGTTGTAGCGCCCGTTTAACGGCCTTGGTGAGGCCGCGCTTGTAGCCGGCGACATCGACCTTATCCTTCGGGGCGTTGTGGCCGCGATCGCCGCATCGGCGGCCATTTTGGCGAGGTTGGCGCCGATCGAGTTCTCGATGCGGGAAAGAATGGTGGCCAGCGAGTGGCCGTCACAGGGAGTGCCCGCAGCACCGTGATATGGGCGACGAACTGGCCGTCGCGGCTGCGATACAGCGGCGGGGCGACCGAGACCTTGACGTCGAATTCATAGGGCTTGTGGGCCTCGCCACCTGCCGATGCAGTCGACCTCGGGAGCATGCAGGGAGTAGACCTTCCTGCCGCGTTCACGCTGGCGCTGGTCCCTAACGCGGCGGGCCAGCGACAGCGGCAGAGAGATGATCGCCTTCTCCTGCACGCCGGTGTCGGACGATCACCGCGCGGAAGTCGGCCGGCTTGGCCAGCCGAGTCGGCGGATTATCTGGAAATACGAAAGCTAAGCGCTCCCGTCTGTTTCACTCTCCTCATCGATTTTCGCGCACCGGTAGTTTCCGGCGCTGCAGGCGCTTAGCAGCGTTGAGGAAAGCCCCGCGCGACACACCCAATGGCTTGCTCAGCTTCCTCGATCGAAAACGCTGCACGCCCCCGGCAGAAAGGAGGCTGGCCAAATATATTGATAGGGCGTAGCGTTAATCGTGAACCATGTGCGATTCTGCTTTTCGTGCAGAATATTCGACATGATTTATGGAGCCGCGATAAACGTTGCTACAAATCCGTTGGCATTCGGCTGTCCGCTTTCGGACGGAGAAAAGATGCCACCGACATTCCGCGAGGTAACCGGATGTCTTCGGCACAGGTTCATCAGCAGCGGCCTTGCACACAATAAAGTCGTTCAAGTGGCGCATTATTTGCACATCAGGATGTGAGCACAAATCATGCACCCGCTGGCCGTGGTTCCCGCTGGGCATAATAGTCGTTGATCCGTTGGAGGTGAATCATGAGGAACATTGACGTCCGTGGCAAGGCCCCCATGCGGTTGTTTAGTGCCATCGACCTTGATACAACGGACGATCCTCCCACCGGGCCGCTTGTTCGGTTTGAAGAAGCCGGCGGAGCATCCAGTTCTGTGGTGCCGCAGACGCGCTCTGAGTTTCAAGGCCCACGCACCAGGGAGGGGCAACCCAGCAGTATCCTTTCTCTACTGTTTGAACAAGGTGACACAGCTGAGAGGCTTGATCCGATCGATCTGCTGAGCTTGGCGCAATTAGGTCCTGAGCTGCGTGATGTCGTCCAGCCACTTCCGGCATATCAAGAAAGTCGTCAACGGGCTGCCCGAGTCCAGGGCATCTGGGGAAGGTTACAGCAACCGGCAGCAAGTCCCTTGGCTGGGGTGATGTATTCCGGCGTGATCCAACCACTGGCGCGCAATTTCAATTGCCTCCTAAATAAGCAGAAGGATGCTCTCGTCGAACTAGTCGAGAAGCATGACGACCCTAATATGCGCAACTCGGCCCTGGAGGAGATCGGAGCGGACTTGGTTAGCCTCCCGCCTGAGCTGCAGAAGCGTCTCGTCATTGTCGCCGAGAAATTTGACGCGCCAGAGGATCGCGGCTCGGCACTATGGGGCCTTGGCGCCGGAATAGCAGAGCTTTCGCCCGAGCTGCGGCAGCGTCTTGTGGTGGTCGCCGAGAAACTTGAAAATGCAAATCGCGCTACAGCCGTATGGGGCCTCGCAGCCGGCGTGGCAAGGCTTGCGCCTGAGTTGAAGGAGCGTCTCGTCGTCTTCGCCGAGGAACATGAAGATCCCGAAGATTGCGTCCTAATCCTACGCGGCTTCGGAACAGGCGTGGCAAGGCTTGCGCCAGAGCAACAGCAGCGTCTCCTGGCCGTCGCCCACCGCATTGACGAACCAGAGTATCGCGCCTTGGCCCTCAGCGCGCTCGGAACAGGTATCACTGGTTTTGAGCCCGAGTTGCAGCAGGTCCTCGTCGGTCACGTCGAGAGGTTCGACGACCCGCATCGCGCCGGGTTCATCGAGGGCCTTGGAGCCGGCGTGGCAAGGCTTTCGGGCGATTTGCCGGATGCTGTCATTGACCTTGCCGAGAGACTTGACCCCTTAAATCGCTCCCGAGCTCTAGAAGCCCTTGCAGTGGGTGTCGCAGAGCTTCCGTTCGCTCTCCAGAAGCGCCTCGTCGGCCTCGCTGAGAGTCTCGAGCACCCGGAGCATTGCGCCTCGGCCCTACGCGGCTTCGGAACAGGCGTGGCAAGGCTTGCGCGAGAGCTACAGCAGCGTCTCCTGAACGTCGCCAACCGCATTGACGAACCATACCATCGCGCCTTGGCCCTCAGCGCGCTCGTAACGGGTATCACTGATTTTGCGCGCGAGTTGCAGCAGAGTCTCGTCAGCCAGGTCGAGAGGCTCGATCCGGAGGATTGCGCCTCGGTCCTCGAGGTCTTTGGAGCCGGCGTGGCGAGGCTTTCGCCCGATCTGCAGAAGCGACTAATCTTCCGTGCCGAGCGACTTGACGACGCCAATCGCGCCTCGGCCTTACGGGGCCTCGGAGCCGGCCTACCAAGGCTTGCGCCCGAAGTGCAGCATGGCATCGTTACATTGGCCAAGAGCATCGCCCCCGAGTATCTCGCAAGAGGTCTTGAAGGCCTTCGGCAAAGCTTGGCAGAGGTTACCCCCGATCTACAACGGCGCTTCGCTGCCCTTGCCGACCGAATTGACGAGCCGGAGTATCGGGCTCGCGCCCTGGCAGCATTATTGCCCTAGTTGGTTAGGGCTCACGGATGACCTTCAAGGCTTATTGAACGGCGTGGTGAAGGGGCGTCCAGATCTGCCCGTCGCGTGTTCGCCCCGCCACCTTGCCCCAGGTGATGCGCAGCGAGCCATTCGCGTCAGGTACATCGCCCGGCCGATTGCCGGCAGGCACCCTGGCGCGAGCCGCCGGGTCGCCTTCCTAAATTCCACCACGGCGGATAGCCTGCGCGTCGATCCTCGACATGATCTGCGCGATGGATCTTTGGTCAGGCATGAGTCCCGTTCCATTTTATGGGGCGGGCCATTCTGGCAGTACACTATTCCCCTCAAGATGAACGTCCGCCATTCTCTTTTTTGACGCCAGAGGCTGTCATTCCGCTATACGGCCTCGACTGTCGTTGCCGCGCGAGCAACTATAGCGCCGCAAGTCAATACAGGAACGACACAAGCGGCCTACCCCCGCAACCATCGGATCGGAGGTGCCGATCACTCCGTGGCAACCGCCGGGGCTGCGCAGCGTCAATCGATGGCCAGGCTCCCCGCACAGACGACCCGTACGACAGCCTTTTGACTATTCCACCGATAGCCGGTCGACGCCTGCACGTCATGCGAAGCAACGTGTCTCCGTAAGATGGCACAAAACAGCGCGAACAACGCTCCCGAGGGCTACTTATGCAACGACAATGATCGGTGCGGGATCAATCAGGTTTGGTGCTTATTCGCTCCGTCTGCCGCCCGGTCGAGCGCAACCATTTTCTTGACCAGGGCCAGCAGGTCGCGCTTGGTGCCGTGCGGCAGAGACACGACCTGCTCCGCGAGCCTCCACGGTGTCGCGCGCTTCCTCCGCGGTGCTACTGCGGTCGCGCGACAGCTCGCCGACGGGCTGAGAAAGAACTCGTCGAAGGTATCCCGCCCGATCGGCTTACATTATTGAACAGGCTATTGGAGGTTGACCCGGTTATCGGCTTGCGAGAACAGCCCACCCATCGGCTTGATATACATCGACACTGCATCGTCGGTGAGCTTCTGGCCGAGCTAATGACCTGCGCCACGATCAAAGCGTGCCGACGGCTGGCACTGAAATCGATGGCCAGCCAGGCCGGCGTGGCGTTCCCTCCACGGATCATCTGGTCCCACCGACCCGAGGAAACCGCATCTGCTATTTCGGATCGATCTCCAGCGTGCGCAGGAAAGCGATCCGTTCTGTCAGCCAACCAGGTTTGACGCACCTGGCGCGTCTGGCGCTGATCGCAGTTAATGGAAGCGGGTCTGGCCGATCACCGGATCAACCTCCAATAGCCTGTTCAATAATGTAAGCCGATCCAGCGAGATACCCGAAACGATCGCGTTCTCTGCCCGTCGTCGAGCCCAGAGACAGTCTATAACTCAGGACCAAGACGACTGGTCGTGCGGCAGGCGGTATTGGAGGTTGTGTACCGCGACCTGATCGCCGTCGACAATATTCGCCGGAAGATCGCCAGATTGGGGTCGGTTCCGGGACGAGGCGAAATGACACTCCAAGCATACACAGGGACTTTGACCTCAGTCGGATGGGCCTTCGCCGTCGGGAAGCGAATGTGTTCCCACTCGCTCTTTGGGATTTCCGCGCCCAGCGAGTAATCGAAGGCAACCACTTTTTCTAAGTCCGGGGTCACCTCGCATTTGAACTTGGTGTCGTACCAATGCCCTTTGCTTCGAAGCGCCGCGCCGTCCGCCTGGAGTGTAAAACCGGAAAGCTTTGTGTCGGCCATAGCGACGACGAAATCCGGCTGGAAGTCGAACTCCCATACATGGACCTGTTCCATAGCCTCGATGTTGCAGAGTTGCATGATACGATCATTCGGGTCCAGTTGTCGCAGCGCAACCAAAGCTTCCTTGCGTCGCGGATCTGCCAGCACTTTTGCTGAAAACAGCTCTTTGGCCGAACCATGCCGTCTCCTTGAGGGGACGGCTCGTTGGTTATTGCTGGTTTTTTATCTTGCTCAGGTGCTTGGGCAATTGGTGCGACCAATGCGATGGGCTTGCTTTCGTTTTGAGCAACAGTGGGCTGTGCAGATACTGCAGCCTGGGGGTTCATTTTAGGATTCCCTAGTCGGAAAGATCCAACGGCTAAGATGGCGATCAGGTACAGCGTCACCGAAATCGCAAGGCTCGGTGCTATTGCGTTAGGAACATGCTGACCATTTTTCCCCTGCATCGGCAAAGCTATCGATTTTCAAGTCGCGGCAGGCTCTTCGGAAGGCGGTTTCGGCTGATCTCCCGTTGTCGAGGCGTTGTAAGGGAAGACATACCCTTGCACCTCAGTCGCCGGACGCTGCTCCTCCGGAATCGAGCGTGCGTCGTAGCCGCTGATGCTGAGCATCGGGATACGCATGTGATTCCTCTTTTTTGTGGCGGATCTTTGCGGCCTCGGAGGAACCCGCCTGACCGTAGCGACATGTAGAGCGAGATTATTCATGGGCCACCGTCTAGCCGCGGGCCAACGCCCATAATGGCGGGCTCGGCAGAAAGCAGCTTCTTCGCCGCTGCCCTGACCTGGTCGAGCGTTACCTGCTCGATGAGGGCCGGGCGGCGCTGGATGTAGTCTATGCCGAGCTTGTCGAGCTGCAACCCGACAAGCGTCGCTGAAATCGACCTGGAGGAACCCAGATTGTCGGTAGCATAGGCGCCGATCAGATACTTCTTGCTCGCTTCGAGCTCGGCCGCTGTTGGCCCGGTGTCCACCAGTTCCTTGATTACTCGTCTTATAAGGTCGAGCGTCTCTGCCGCCCTGTCGGCGCGCGTCGAGGTGGTCACCACAAGCGAGTTGGAATGCTCGTACGTGTCCAAGCTAGAGGAGACATGGTAGGCCAGGCCACGCTTTTCCCGCACTTCCTGGAACAGACGTGAGGTGAATGGCGAGCCTCCGAGTATATCGTTTATCAGTTGCGCGGCATAGAATTCCGGGTCGCTGCGTCCGACGCCGAGAAAAGCCAGCTGGAGCGAAGTCTGGGGCAGGGCGTATGCGACCAACGTCCGCTGGCCGAGCTTCGGGGTGACATCAGGTACCTGGGCGAGCGCCTGCTTCTGAGGCAAATCGCCGAACAACTGGTCGAGCCTTGCACTCAGGGCTTTGGCATCGATGTCGCCGACAACCGCCACGTGCAGCCCCTCGCGGGCGAAAGCGGCCTTGTGGAAGGCGCTTAGATCGGCGGGCGTTATGCGGGCCAGGCTTTTCTTGGTGCCCTCGGGTGGCCTCGAATACGGGTGCGTGCCGTAGAGTTGGCGCCGCCATGCAAGCTCGGCTATCGCGTGAGGTTCGCGCTCGTTGGAGATGATGCCGGAGAGAAGCTGGGCGCGGATGCGGTCGACCGGCTCCTGATCGAAGCGAGGCCTGTTCACTGCTAGCCCGACCAGATCGAAAGCGGCGTCCTGGCGCTTGGAAAGCAGGCGTATCGAGCCATGGATGCCGTCGCGCCACGCGTCCAAGCTCATTTCGGCGCCGGCGTCGTCCAGCTTTATCTGGAAGTTCTCGCTGTCGAGATTGCCGGCGCCCTCGTCGAACAAGCCGGTCATCAACTTGGCAAGCCCCTCTTTACCGGCCGGGTCCTGGCTGGTGCCGCCGTCGAAGACAAAGTGGAGCGTGACGATCGGCAGCGTGTGGTCTTCCACCAGCCAGGCAGTGATCCCCTTTTCAGATTCCACCTCCTGGATGTTCACCTCAGCACGGGCGGTGAGCGCCGGCAGGATGAGGAAGAAAATAGCAAGGACGGCCAGCAAGGTGACGAGGCGCGCGGCCCTTTCTTCTCCAACGGGAGAAGGCAATGCTTGTGCAAAGGCGCTGCGGAGTTGGTTTGTCATCGGTCAATTGTCCTTGGGCAAGAGATAGCCAGTGGTCGAATGGTCGGACACGAGATAGCGGGCGGCAACGGACTTAACCTGACCGGCGGTGACCTTGCGGATGCGGTCCGGCCATTCCTCGACGTCCCTGACGCTGCCGCCGGTGGCGAGCGTCTTGCCGTAGATGTAGGCCATCGAACGCTGCTCGTCGCGGGCGAAGATCATCGAGCGGACGAAACGATCCTTGGCCTTCTCCAGCTCGCCTGATGTGACGCCGTCCTTGGCGATGCGGGCGACCTCGGCCTCGACCGCCGCCTGGACAACGGCCAGCTTGGCGTCGCCGCGCGGCGCGCCATAGACGGTGAAGTTGGTGGCATCGAGCATGGTGCCCCGGAAATAGGCGCCGACCGCGGCGGCGATGCCCTGCTTGACGACAAGCTGCTGGTGGAGCCGGCTGCGGCTACCGCCGCCGAGGATCTCCGCCAGGAGGTCCAGCGCTTCCGCTTCGCCCGGCTTCGCAGTGCGATAGGAGGGAACCACCCATTGCGTCGAAAAGTTCGGCACGCTGACACGCGCGTCAGTGAGCGTCACCGTGCGCCTGGTGTTCTGCTCCGGCTCGACCGGACGGATGCGCGGCGGCAGATCTGGACCACGTGCGATCTTGCCATAGGTCTTTTCGGCCAGCGCCTTGACCACCTCCGGCTCGACATCGCCGGCCACCACCAGCACGGCGTTGTTGGGTATGTAATATTTGTCGTAGAAAGCCTTGGCGTCGGCGCGGTTCAGCTTCTCCATCTCCTGCATCCAGCCAATCACCGGAATGCGATAGGGCTGATTCTGCCACAGCGTGGCGTCGAGCTCCTCGCCGAGCACTGCCTGCGGATTGTTGTCGATGCGCGAGCGGCGTTCCTCGAGGATGACGTCGCGCTCGGTGGCGATGACGTCGTCGTTGAGGATGAGGTTGCGCATGCGATCGGCCTCGAAATCCATCATCTGCTCGAGCGCCTGCGGCACCACCGTCTCGTAAAAGGCGGTGTAGTCATAGGAGGTGAAAGCGTTGTTCGAACCGCCGATGGCGGAGACGGCGCGGTCGAACGCGCCGGCCGCATGATTGGTCGTCGCCTTGAACATCAGATGCTCGAAGAAATGCGCGATGCCGGACTTGCCCGGCGGCTCATCGGCGCTGCCGATCTTGTGCCACACCATATGAGTGATGATCGGCGCGCGGTGATCGGGGATGACAACAACCTCCATGCCGTTATCGAGCAGGAAATTCGTCACCTTGATGTCATTGGTGGCCGCCAGAACTGGAGCGGCGGTGGTCACAAACGACAGCGCGGTCGCAAAAAGTGTCCCGCGCAGCCAGCCAGACCGAAGATTTATCGATGGCTTCGGTTGTGGTGACCGGGCAATGGGCAAGGTTCGAGGCGAAGTGAGTTGTCCTTCATTTTGAAGGTGCTGCGTTCTCGTCGCCCTCACTGGGAGAAAGTGGATAGGTGGGCAGCGCCGGGCCAGATGAGCCCTCAGCATGCTGCCAGGCCCGACTCGAGCATTATCTTTGAATGCGTCGTGGAAAGGTGGGGCGGCATTTTTTGGTGGGGGATCATGCAACGACTCTCCTGGCTTCGTATGTGTTTGCGATGACCACGCACGCACCGTGCCAAATGAGAAAACCGTTTCGGCAATGTGATTAATCGGACTCTGTGTGTTGCGTATCCGACATTGTCGGACATCTGACACTGAACCGCTCCGGGTTTGCCGGAGGCCGTTTCGTTTGAGTCACGCTGCCATGGCCGGCTCTTCGAGCATGGCGTAGTAGCGTTCCTCGGCTTCGGCCGGCGGGATGTTGCCGATGGGCTCCAGTACCCGGCGATTGTTGAACCAGTTGACCCATTCCAGCGTCGCGAACTCGACGGCCTCGAACGAGCGCCATGGTCCGCGTCGATGGATCACCTCGGCCTCGTAAAGGCGTTGATCGTCTCGGCGAGAGCATTGTCGTAGCTGTCGCCGACACTGCCCACCGAAGGTTCGACGCCAGCCTCCGCCAAGCGCTCGGTGTATCTGATAGAGACGTATTGAGCGGATTCAATCGGTCGTCGCAACAGTCTCGATCTTACCATTTGCCAGGACTTGGTCGAACGCTTCTGCGGGAGTTTTCCATCCGAGCGTCTTGCGGGGTCTGGTGTTGAGCGCATGCGCGACCGCATCGAGTTCGTCGGCACCGTGCTGGCTGAGATCGGTGCCCTTAGGGAAGTACTGTCGCAGCAAGCCGTTCGTGTTCTCATTCGTGCCGCGCTGCCAAGGGCTTTGAGGATTATAAAAATAAATCTGCAGGCCCGTTTCGATCTTTAGCCGGGCATGCTGGGCCATTTCCGCGCCCTGATCCCATGTGAGCGACTGGCGTAGATAGTCGGGAAGACGTGGTAATCGATCGTGTGATGGCGTCCCGCACCGCTTCTGCTCCGTGTCCTGCCAAGGCCGGTCCGTTCCTTATGGTCTTACCCTGTCCATGGCCTTCCATTCGCGGCAGGTACAGCAACAGAGTGAAGCGCGTCGTACGTTCGACAAGCGTGCCGATCGCGGAACTGCCGAGGCGAGGATTAGATCGCCCTCCCAGTGCCCGGGCACGGCGCGGTCGCTTGGCCGCCCGATCGGCATGCCACTGCGCGGTGCTGGCACGGTAGTCCAGGTTGCCGCTCCGCGTCGCCGCGTTACGTCGCAGTTCACGGGAGATGATCGACGCGGATCGGCCAAGTCGGCGTCCGATCTCGCGTCTCGAAAGACCCTGAACGCGAAGAAGTGCGATCTCCTCGCGTTCGGCAAATGAGAGGTACCGCTCTGATGGCGGCTTGGTTGAAGATCTGAACATCACTGGTGCCATGCCGCCCGCCCGTCGGAACAATCTGGTTCCGACAGGCTGCGACATACCAGCCGCCAATGCAGCATCCTCGCTGGTCATTCCCTCCGCGATCCCCAACCAGAACCGGTGGAGCTCAGATCGCCCCGCTAGGCGGCCGCCCCGGTGACGGCAACGGTGCTCGTCCAGATAGGTGTGATCGTCCAGATAGGTGTGATCGTCGCTTTTGGATGCCATCGCAACCTCCTTTGTACAGGTGTTGCGACGACCGATTGAATCCGCCTTGGCTGCCTCTACCGCTGTGATGGATGAGCCCGCCTCCCTGCAAGGGCCGCCGATCATGGAGAGCCTTTTCAGAGCGTCCAGAACGAAGCTGGCATGCGCCGTCCGGCTCACCCGCCAGCCGACGATCCTTCGCGCATAGGTGTCGATGACGAAGGCCACGTAGACGAAGCCGGTCCAGGTCGCGACATACGTGAAGTCGGAGACCCACAGCATGTTCGGCGCTGGAGAATGGAACTGGCGCTTGACGTGCTCGAGAGGGCAAGGTGCAGCCTTGTCGCTCACCGTGGTGCGGATCCGCTTGCCGCGGATGATGCCCTCAAGACCCATCACCCGCATCAGCCGCGCCACCGTGCATCTAGCGACATCGAAGCCCTCGCGCTGTAGCTGCCGCCAGACCTTGCGAACGCCGTAGACGCGGAAGTTAGCCTCGAACACGCGTCGGACCTCGTCCTTCAAGGCGGCGTCGGATTTCGCGCGAGCCGATAGTTTGGTGGGATCAGCCCGCTTCGCGACATGGTCGTGGTAGGTCGACGGGGCGATCGGCACCTTGCAAATCGGCTCGACCCCGTGCGTCTGGCGGTGATCGTCGATGAACGCGATCATGGCCTGAACCGGCGGTCGAGCTCCGCCTGGGCAAAATACGCGCTCGCCTTGCGCAGGATCTCATTGGCCTGTCGAAGCTCACGGTTCTCGCGTTCCAGTGCCTTCAGCTTCGTCGCAACATCCGTAGGCACCCGACTCGCACGCCACTGTCGCGCTGGGCCTTCTTCACCACTCATGCAGCGTCTGCGCCGTGCAGCCGATCTTGGCGGCGATCGACGAGACCGCAGCCCACCGCGACGTATGCTCGCCTTCGTGATCCAAAACCAGCCGAACCGCGCGAGTCCGGACCTCGGGAGAGAACTTGTTGGTCGTCTTGCTTGTCATGGCTCCACCTTCTCAGGAGTTGGAGCCTCCGATCAACCCGGGGCGGTTCACTCAATTGGACCAGGCTACCCTAACAAAAAGACTCGGCACAATCTGGGTGCCGGGTCTTTAAGGTCACATGTGATTGGGTAGGTGATGTGACGCTTCTTGGCTACGCCCCGCATGATTAACGAGCCGTTAACTGCGCGGCATTCCTCAGCTTCTATTCGGCGAGGAGAGCGACCACATAGGTCTCTTGGCGCCGGGACTAACCCATATGTCCCGGACAATGTGCCGGCGTTATTGCGTTCATGGGTCACTGGATGACGATTTCGCTGTTTAGGGTGTCAGTCACGAGGGCGCGCTGCATTTGCGTTCGCAAGCTGTGCCATCAGCGAGATGTAATGGCGGAATTTCCTATCTAGGAATCAATGCCCGACCGCACAAACGGCAGTCTGCTTCCGATTTGCTGCCGCATTCGCCGCGATCTTCGCCATCCGGCTGATTGCCGCCGCAAGCCTGCGCGTGCCATGGCTCGACAGGTCAGAAACTCGGGACGGCTTATGGATGATGCTGGGGACACATTGGCAAGGCTTGTGGTAACCCTATTGCAGAGTCAACCGGGCCAGGGTGACGCAATCAGGGGCTCTCGCATACAACCGGTGTTTGGCTACTCCATGGATCATCTGCGATTTAAATCAAATACGTCCAAGGAAATTGACGATTGCGCGACCCTCACCTCGTAGACGGCTAACGCGGGCGGCAACTGAGAGGGTAAAATGACAAGCGATTTTTCCGCCGCGCGAGTGCATCTAGAGCAGTCCGGTTTAATCCGGTTCATAGCCTGCGGCCTTGAAGTAGTTTTCGCATTCTGTTGGCGTAAAAAGGTCGACGAGCGCGCCGACGGTGTCCCATAGGGCTGCGATTGTTCGCTCGGCCCTCGCCCGCAGGAGTGCCTTGAGCTTTGCGAAGGCGTTTTCGATGGGGTTGAAGTCGGGGCTGTAGGGCGGGAGGAACATCAGCTTTGCACCGGCGGCTTCGATCGCCTCGCGCACGCCCCCGGACTTGTGCGCCGGCAAATTGTCCATGACGACGACGTCGCCTGGCGTCAGCGTTGGCGCCAGCACCTGCTCGACATAGGCGAGGAACACGACCCGTTCATGGCGCCGTCGTAGACGAAGGGCGCGGTCATTCCGGTCAGCCTGAGCGCGCCGGTGAAGGTCGTGGTCTTCCAGTGACCGTGCGGCACGCCGGCCCGGCAGCGTTCGCCGCGCAGCGCTCTTCCGCGCAGGCGAGCCATCTTGGTCGACAGCCCGGTCTCATCGATGAAGACGAGCCTTGCCGGATCGAGGTCGAGCTGGCCGTCGAACCAGGCACGCCGGCGCTTCAGGATGTCGGGGCGATCTTGCTCCAGTGCGTGTGCGGACTTTTTTTGAAGTCCAGCCGTGCCCCCGCAGCCAGTCGCTCAACGTGCTGCGGCCGATGCGCATGGACCGCTCGGCCAAGAGCCGCTCCACCATCTCGTTCAGCGTGATGTCCTTGCGCTCCTCGATCATCCCGATGATGAAGTCGGCATGGGCGTCGAGACGCGAGCCGCGCCGTCGTCCCTGCGGTCGTGGTGTCGTCTCGCCCATCCGGGCTCTGCCGATCCAGCGGATCGCACTCGATATCCCGACACCGAACCGAGCCGCTGCTTGCCGGGCCGATGCTCCTTCACCCGCAGCCTTCACGACACGTGACCGCAGATCCTCACCAAGTGCTCTCGCCATCGTCCACCTCCATAAAAGTGGACGTTGAATCAGCCAAACCGATTCGCGTCACATCACAATCGATTCATCGATCGCCGGACGTGCTCTAGGTCGAGCGTATCATTATCTGCGAGGTGATGACCCGATGAGCCGGAGGGGTCGCGAAGCCTTGGATTTGCTAATTGGAGGCAGTTGCCGGCGAGGAGTTCAAGCAGCCGAGCCAAAACGCGGACGTGCTAATGTTTCCGCTTGGGCGTCGCTTCTGAGGCGATCTCCAAGGTGGCAATCATGAACGCCCGTCAAGGCATAAGCCGAGTCTGCAATCGAATGGGAGTCCGAGGCCTATCGCTCACAAACTTCGGAATTTCGCTGCGCCTATTGTCATCGGCGGCAGCTATTCCGGAATGGCCGCCGCCCAGCAGTTCCGCCGCGCCCGCGCCAAGTTCCTGGTGATCGACGCCGGGTTGCGGCCGAACGCTTTTTCCAGCCATTTGCCTGCCTTCCTGTCCCATGGCGGCGTCGATCCGGCCGAGATCAGGAACGGTCGCCTGAGCAGCTTTCGCGCTACGCGACCCCCTTGTACGACGGAACGGCCGAACGGGTGAGGAGCCGCGACGGTTTCGGCTCTACTGCCCGACGGCCTCCGCGGAGAGCCGTCGAGTTGTCGCTGCCGGCGTTTCAGATGCGCTGCCAAGGGTCAATGGGCTGGCTGAGATATGGGGAAACAGCGTTCCACGGACCCTGATGTATGACTGTGAACTCTATCGGGACGGTTCGGCGTGGGTTGCTGCCGATCCTGCTCGGTCCACCAGGCACTTCGTCTGTCCGAATGAGACCGCTGCTTGGCGCTGCGGGGCGAATGCCCATTTTTCCATAATCATTGCATATATCAGTGCTGCGCCCCCGCCAATCCGAATTGCCGCGATCAATGGAGTTGCCGCATTCGCGCTGGCGAAACGGAGTGGTCGCTCAACCCTTCTTCGGGATGAAAGAAGGCCGGATGCTATTCCGATGGTGGTTCTGGCCACCGCCGCGACCGCTATCGTTCGGGATGGCAGTCAGGTCGATGCCGGATGAGTGGCCGCTTCACGAGCCCACGCTTCTGTTTGATCTCGACGGCAAGCGCCGCTGCTGCCTCATGCTCTAGGCGACTTGGGGAGGTGCGAATATTATCTAGGCCGAGCACGTTTTCGCCACCGCTCCCTCATGCTCATGAGAGGGTTCGAATCGTTGATTGTCTTCGAAGCCACGAGGCCAGCGGCTTCTCCGCCGCATCCGTGCCCGCGCTCGCTTCTAGTCCTGCTTTCACGACCAGCGCTACTACGGCTATACGGTCGGTATACGTGCCGAACATTTTCGGCCGGATCGACTTCAAGGAAAAGGGCGGCATCGCTGCCGCCCTTTCCGTATCTGGAGGCTGATAGAGGCCGGATTAGAAATCCATGCCGCCCATGCCGCCCATGCCGCCGCCGCCCATGCCGCCAGGCATGCCGCCGCCGCCAGCCGACTCCTTCTTCGGAGCCTCCGCGATCATGGCTTCGG